>JALRHE010000345.1 GCA_023253235.1 Steroidobacteraceae bacterium | reverse complement strand
GCAGCGTGACGTGCTTGTGCACGTCCGCAAAGTTGCCCGCATGGAATACGTGCCGGTATTTCACGCCTCAGTCGAAGCAGACTTTTTGGATTTTTTTGCGTTCGCCTTAGCCTTCTTGGACGTCTTGGCTTTAGCTTTGGCTTTGACTGGCTTGGCGGCCTCTGGTGCGGTCTCGGCAGTTGTCGCCGTCTTTGCCTTGGACTTGGCTTTGCCCTTCGCGACGGGTGTCTTCTTGGCAAAACGTCCGCGGCCAGGTCGCTGCGGAGCGGCCGCCAGAAGCTCGCGGCACTCGTCGAGCGTCAGGGTTTTGGGGTCGCGGTCTTTCGGAATGCGCGCATTGCGCAGCTTGTCCGTGATGTACGGGCCATAGCGCCCGTTCAAAACCTGAATGTCGTCTATACCGAAGTCTTGGATGATGCGATTGGCATCGGCGAGCTTTTTCGCTTCGACCACTTCGATCGCGCGTTCGAGCGTGATGGTGTAAGGGTCGTCTTCCTTTAGAGAAGCATACTTGCTGCCGTATTTGATGTACGGACCGAAGCGACCGATATTGGCCTCGAGCATTTCGCCTTCGGCATTCGCGCCGAGCTTGCGCGGCAATTGGAACAACTGCAGACCATCGGCGAGCGTGATGGTGTCCATCTTCTGGCCGGGACGCAATCCTGCGAAGCGCGGCTTCTCTTCGTCGTCGCGAGTGCCGATCTGCACGAATGGACCGAAACGTCCCATACGAACCGAGACCGGTTTTCCACTCACCGGATCCGTGCCGAGCTCGCGCGCTTGCGCGGCTTCGTCACGCGAGACGTTCTTCTCCGTGTGATCGATCAGATCGACGAACGGCTGCCAGAATTTTTGCAGCGGTTCGGTCCAAGGCTCTTCGCCGCGCGAGACGGCATCAAGCTCGTCCTCCATCGCCGCGGTGAAACCATAGTCGACGTACTTGCTGAAGTGCGTACTCAGAAAGTTGTTGACGATCTTGCCGATATCGGTGGCGATGAATCGTCTGCCGTCCATATCGACATATTCGCGATCCTTCAGCGTCGAGATGATCGAGGCATAAGTCGACGGTCGGCCGATGCCATGTTCCTCGAGCGCCTTGACGAGCGAGGCTTCAGAATAGCGCGGCGGCGGTTCGGTGAAATGTTGTGTGCCACGCAAACTCACGAGATCGACGACGTCACCTTCCTGCATGGCCGGGAGGATACGATCATCATCATCATCAGCCGCATCGTCCTGTCCTTCGAGATAGACGGCAATGAAACCCGGCTTGACCAAGGTAGAGCCGTTGGCGCGGAAGAGGTTTCGATCGGCGCCCTCTTTGCCCGCAAGTAGATCGATCGCGACGGTGTCGAAGACCGCGTGGGTCATCTGACACGCAACCGCTCGCTTCCAAATGAGCGTGTAGAGTTTCTGAAGATCGGCATCGATGCGACCCTCGAGCATGTGCGGCAATACGGCTGCAGAGGTCGGACGGATGGCTTCGTGCGCCTCTTGGGCGTTGCGCGATTTGTTCTTGAAGAAGCGTGCCGCTTCGGGCAACGCCTCGGCGCCGTAGACTTTGCCGATGACTTGGCGGATCTCACCGATCGCCTCGTTGGCGAGGTTGACCGCATCGGTACGCATGTAGGTGATGAGACCCACAGCGCCCTCGCCGTAGTCGACACCTTCATACAGCTGTTGTGCGAGTCGCATCGTGCGCTGCGCTGAGTAACCGAGTTTGCGCGCCGCTTCCTGCTGCAGCGTGGAGGTGGTGAAGGGCGGCGCAGGATGACGATTGCGTTGCTTGCGATCGATACTGATGACACGCAGTTTGCCGGGTGGCGCGAGACGGGGTGCTTCCCCTTCGGCTGCCGCCTTGGTTTGGCCGGCACCGGTTGCCGCGAGCAGTGCAGCTTCGACTTCATTCGCCGCGGCCGCATCACCGAAGGAAAATTGCTCGACCTTACGTCCACCGAACTCGACGAGTTTGAGTGGAAAGCTTTGTTCGCTGCGCTGACCGAGCGCATCGAGCGTCCAATACTCCCGCGGGACGAAAGCCTGAATCTCTGCTTCACGCTCGCAGATCATGCGAAGAGCGGGGCTCTGTACACGACCGGCCGACAAGCCTCGACGGACTTTCTTCCAAAGCAGCGGCGACAGATTGAAACCGACTAGGTAGTCGAGGGCGCGCCGCGCCTGTTGTGCATTGACGAGATCAAGCGAGAGGTCGCGTGGTTCTTCGATTGCCTGGCGAACGGCGTTCTTCGTGATCTCGTAGAAAGCGACGCGATGCACCGTCTTGCCTTCGAGCGCGCCGCGATCGTTCAGCAGTTCACGCAGGTGCCAAGAGATAGCTTCGCCCTCGCGGTCCGGGTCGGTTGCGAGATACAGCGACTTGGCTTTCTTTAGCGCCTTGGAGATCGCCTCGACGTGTCGTTCATTGCGTTCGATCACGTCGTACTTCATCGCGAACTGACGCGAGGGATCGACGGCTCCTTCCTTGGGCACGAGATCGCGCACGTGGCCGTAAGACGCCAGCACCTCGAAATCGTTACCGAGGTATTTTTTGATGGTCTTGGCTTTCGCCGGCGATTCGACGATGACGAGATTTTGGGCCATGTCTTCCGTGGACTATTTTGAGACGGTGTCGCCGTCGGTCAGTGGGGCCGTTCCGGCGGCAGATCGAACACGAGATCTTCCATGCGAGAGCAGGCGAGTTCTTGTCCGGGTTGGCTCGAGAGCACCATCAGCACGACCCACTTGAGTTGGTCGACATCCAGTTCCGAGCCATCGAGCGCCAGTAAGCGCTCGATGACGATTTCACGTTGCTGAGCCGACAGGATGCCGGTGCGCTCCAGTTCGAAGAGGTACCCTCGGCAGTCGGCCGGCAGGTGTGCGCTCTCCGCATCGGTGTAGATGCGCAAGGCTCGTGGACCCGTGTCATGCAGCTCTGGTCGGTCCCGCTCGCAAGCGAGATCCGCCAGCCAATCGAGTGCTCGCTCGACACTCGCGCCATCGAAGCCCGCCTGTTCGAGGTCCTGTGCGAGCGCCTCGCGCTCGGGGACTTCCGGGTCGTCCGTCAGCATGTAGCGATCGAACACATAAATAAGGATGTCCAGAACGCTGCCGGTGTCGGGGGTTTGGGTCATGAATCCGGGGTCAGGGCAGTTTGGGTTAAAGACGAAAATAACGGCCGCGGGCGTCGGATGCGGCACGCCCCTGAAGTTCCAGGGTGAGGAGCAGGGACGCTACAGATGTGCTGGAGAGGCCGGTGCTCGCAATGAGCGCATCGAGGCTCGTGGGCTCGAAGCCGAGCGCATCTAACAGGATTTCCGAGGGGTTGTCCAACCGCAGAGCCGTCTCGCGGGGGGGGTCGGGGGGTGTGAGTTCATTCGCATCCGATTGATTTAATTGGATATTTTTAAGTTCGGACAGGACATCATCGGCGCATTCGACGAGGGTTGCCCCCTGGCGGAGCAATTGGTGGCAGCCGCGCGAGAGGGGGCTGTGGATGGATCCCGGGATGGCGAACACCTCCCGGCCTTGTTCCGCGGCGTATCGCGCCGTGACCAGAGAGCCGCTGCGGGCGGCAGCCTCGACGACGAGGACACCGAGCGACAGGCCGCTGATCAGGCGGTTCCGACGGGGAAAGTGCGAGGCGAGCGGTGGTGTTCCCGGTGGAAACTCGCTGACGAGGGCGCCGGATGCCGCAATGTCGGCGGCGAGTTTGGCATGCCGGTCCGGGTAGGTGCGATCGAGCCCACAGGCACAGACGGCGACGGTCTTTCCGCCTGCGAGCAGTGCAGCGCGATGTCCGGCGGCATCGATGCCGAGCGCGAGCCCGCTCGTGACGACGAGACCCAATGAAGCGAAGTGGAACGCGAAGTCCCGCGCCGTGCGCTCGCCGAGCGCCGTCGGATGGCGGCTACCGATCACGGCCAGTTGGGCTGCGGCGAGGATGGCTGGATCGCCCCGGATGAAAAGAACCGCTGGAGCGTGATCAATATTCTTTAATAAAGGAGGGTAGAGAGGGTCGTCCGCGGCGACCAGATGCAGACCATGTTTCTCGATAGCGGCTAGGTCGTCATCGACGTTGATGGTTTGCGGGTTCGAGAGTGCTTTTTGTGTGGAGGCGGGCCAGCCGAGACTACGCCAAACGGACGGCGACGCCCGGCGGGCGTCGTCGATGGAGCGGATGCCGGCCTCGCGAGCGACGAGCCAGCGATGGGCGTGCATGCCGGGCAGGCGCGCCCAACGACAGAGATCGGCGATATCGAGGGGATGCATGCGGGCGACCTTACGGTCGCGCACACGAGGAGACCGCGCCGGATTTGATGGCAATGTGCACTGATATACTCCGCCCAGCACGAATAACCTTGAACGGAGAGACTGCGCATGGCCTTGCTATCGATACTGGAGTTCCCCGACCCGCGGTTGCGCACTCGTGCGGAGCCCGTGACCGTCTTCGACGCTGCGCTCGCGAAACTGGTCGATGACATGTTCGAGACCATGTACGCCGCGCCCGGTATCGGCCTTGCGGCCTCGCAGGTGAACGTGCACCGTCGCTTGTTGGTCATGGATGTGACCGAGGATCACAGCGAGCCTTTGGTGTTCGTCAATCCCGAGATCTTCGCTCGCGAAGAGGTGGGTGTGATGCAGGAGGGCTGCCTCTCGGTGCCCGGATTCTTCGATGACGTCGAGCGCGCTCAAAGAATCAAAGTGCGCGCCCAGGATCGTCACGGCATCACCTTCGAGCGTGAGCTGTCGGGCCTCGCTGCGGTCTGCTTGCAGCACGAGATGGATCATCTCGAGGGCAAGTTGTTCGTCGATTATCTCTCTGTCCTGAAGCGCGATCGCATACGACGCAAGCTGGAGAAAACCCAGCGTGATCGTGCGGATCGCACCGGAGCGGACAAGGTACCGGCCGGAGTCGGTGCGCGCTAACGCGCGCCGAGGTTCCCCATGCGTATCGTTTTTGCCGGGACACCGGCTTTCGCGTTGCCGCCGTTGGCTGCACTCGCCGATTCCTCCCACCAAATCATCGGCGTTCTGACCCAGCCGGA
>JALRHE010000188.1 GCA_023253235.1 Steroidobacteraceae bacterium | reverse complement strand
GTCGGAAAGAATTTCCTGATACCCGGTCAATGCGGTATTGAAGACGACTTCGCCGGAGGTATTCCCTGTCGCACCGATCGATTGGCCGCGGAAGGTCGAACCATCCGCGAGCGCCAGCACTGCTTCGCTCACTCAGTCACCCGTTGCTCTGCAAAAACACTCTCCGACGCAGAGCGCGGGTATCAGATGGACAAAACGGGAGACATTCTCTCGAATGCCTCCCGCCTTGCTCGGACTAACCCGGCTATCGGATTAGAAGGAAATTCTATGTTTTCGAACCCCACCCTGTCCATGGAATTCGGGGTGAAATCGCACCGATACGAAACACCGATAGAATCGCCTAAGTTCTTGTTTTTAAATTAATTACGTCGCCCATTTCATAGCGGCCCGGCGACTGTTCGCACAAAAATTTCGCCGCCCGCAAGGCACCCCGAGCAAAGATTGCCCGGTCCGTGGCCTGATGCGACAGCAGCACCCGTTCCCCGGCACCGAGAAAGGCCACCGTGTGGTCACCGACCACGTCCCCGCCCCGAATGACGGCATACCCGATCTCGCCAGTCGGTCGCGCGCCGCCGTCAGCGTGGTGTCGCACCGAGTCGCGTTGAAACGCCACGCCACGACCGTCCGAGGCCGCACGACCGAGCGCAAGCGCCGTACCCGACGGCGCGTCTTGCTTGTGTCGATGGTGGGACTCGAGAATTTCGATGTCGAAGTCGGCGGGCAAGGATCGCGCTGCTTGGCGCACCAGCTCGAGCAGGAGCGTCACACCCAGACTGGTGTTGGCGGCGATGAGCACCGGGATCTGTTGCGCAGCGAGCTCCGCCACGCCGTGCACATCGGCATCGAGACCGGTCGTACCGATGACGATCGGCACCCCGGCGTTCGCGCAAATCGTCAGATTGCCGCGCGTCGCGCTCGCCGAGGAGAAGTCGATCACGACTTCCGCATCGCTAAGAACCGCTGCGAGATCCGTCGTGATCCGGGTACCGATGGCCGGCAACCCGGCGAGTTCACCGAGGTCACGCCCCACGGCCGCAGCGCCCTCGCGGTCGATGGCGCCGACGAACATGACATCACCCATTTCGAGAGCGGCACGCGTAATGGCGAGCCCCATGCGGCCCGAGGCTCCGACGATCACCACTCGCATGCAAATACTCCTGACGGTTTAGTTGCCGCCGGAGAAGAAGCGTTTCACGCCCTCGAAGAAGCCCTCTTCACGCGGCGTGTGGCCTTGGCCATCGCCACGCAGTGACTCATCGAATCGGCGCAGCAAATCGCGCTGCTCGGACGACAGATTCACCGGCGTTTCTACCACAACACGACAGAACAGGTCGCCTCGACTGCCCCCGCGCACGGGTTTGACGCCTTTGTCGCGCAAACGGAAAACGCGACCCGACTGGGTCTCCGCCGGTATTTTGATCGACACCTCACCTTCGAGCGTCGGCACGTTCACCGAGCCACCGAGTACGGCGGTCGCAAAACTGATCGGCACTTCACAGGAGAGATCGTCACCCTCGCGCTCGAAGATCGGGTGCGGTTTGACGTTCATCTCGATGTAGAGATCGCCCGGCGGACCGCCATTGCGCCCCGCCTCGCCCTCGCCCGCTAGACGAATACGATCGCCGGTCGCAACACCGGCTGGCACCTTGACCGACAGCTTGCGAGTGCGTCGTACGCGACCCTGACCAAGACAGGTATCGCAGGGATTTTTGATGATGCGGCCCGTGCCACGGCACTTGTTGCAGGGCTGTTGCAGCTGGAAGAAGCCCTGCGAGATACGCATTTGGCCACTGCCTTGGCACTGATCGCAGGTGACGGGACTCGAGCCCTTGGCACAACCGCTGCCGTGACAGGTCTCGCATTCCATCAAACGCGGTATCTCGACCTCGGTCGTGTAACCGAACACGGCCTGCGCCAAATCGAGCTCGAGCTCATAGCGCAGATCCGCGCCGCGGAAGACCTGCGAGCGACCTCCGCGACGACCACCACCAAAAATGTCACCGAATACTTCGCCGAAGATATCGCCGAAGTCGCCACCGCCGAATCCGGCACCACCAGGCCCACCGCCTTGACGCATGGCCTCCATGCCATCGTGACCGTGCTGGTCGTAGACCGCGCGCTTCTGCGCATCGGAGAGCACTTCGTAGGCTTCCTTCGCCTCTTTGAAACGCTCCTCGGCCTCGGCATCACCCGGGTTGCGGTCCGGGTGATACTTCATCGCGAGGCGTCGGTAGGCCTTCTTGATGTCGGCCTCCGAAGCACCCTTGGCGACGTCGAGGATCTGGTAGTAATCGCGTTTGGCCATGTGAGTTCAGTCAGCGCAAGGCCGATCAGGAAGCCTTGCGGTCCTGATCCTTGTCCTTCACTTCCTCGAACTCTGCATCGAGCACATCGCCACGATCCTTACCCGAGCCTTCGGCACCACCCGCCGCTGCGGCGGCCTCACCGCCCTCGCCGGATTGTTGCGCATAGGCCTGCTGAGCAATCGCACTGGATGCCTGCATCAGCGCCTCAAGCTTCTTCTCGATCTTGTCCTTGTCGTCGTCCTTCAAAACGGCCTTGAGGTCGTTGAGGGCATTCTCGACCTTGACGCGCTCTTCGGTCGCAACCTTTTCACCCAAATCTTTGAGCGTCTGCTCGACCGAGTGCACGAGACCATCGGCCTTGTTACGCGTCTCGACGAGCTCACGGAATTTCTTGTCCTCCTCGGCATGCGCCTCGGCGTCGCGAACCATGCGCTTGATTTCGTCCTCCGACAAACCCGAGGACGCCTTGATGACGATGCGCTGTTCCTTGCCGGTCGCCTTGTCCTTGGCCGACACGTTGAGAATGCCGTTCGCGTCGATATCGAAAGTCACCTCGACCTGCGGCGTGCCGCGACGGGCTGCCGGAATATCCGTCAGGTCGAACTTGCCGAGCGACTTGTTGTCGAGCGCGCGCTCACGCTCACCCTGCAACACGTGAATGGTGACGGCGGTCTGGTTGTCCTCGGCAGTCGAGAACACCTGCGAATGCTTGGTCGGGATGGTCGTGTTCTTCTCGATGAGCTTGGTCATCACGCCACCCAAGGTCTCGAGACCGAGCGACAGCGGCGTCACATCGAGCAACAGCACGTCCTTCACGTCACCGGCGAGC
>JALRHE010000185.1 GCA_023253235.1 Steroidobacteraceae bacterium | reverse complement strand
GTCGTGATCAACAAGGCTCGATGCGCGTATTTCTTCAAAAGTCCGGGCGCGAGACCGGCATCGCTTTCTTGCAGTGGGTCTGACACATAGCCCGACGTTCGGTCGAGCTCGGCGCCGATCGGCAGGATCTGGCGTAGCAAGGGGTCGTCGATATCCCCGGCACGCATGCGGTTCACGAAACTGCGCGGTACCCGAAGACCAAAGCTGGCCGCTGCTGCACGCGCCCCTTCGAGCCATTCGGCCCTCAAATGCAGGATGTCGGCGAGTTCCGCCGGATCGGTGATCGAGTCTGCAAAGTCCTGCTGCCAGGAGATCGGTGCGGCAGGCTGCTGGCGGGAGAGGGGGGTAGCCGTTATCATGTGCGCCCTTTTTGGCCCGGGTATTCTGGGCCGACCCTCGCGGGAACGCAAAGCGGAAGAGAGAACATGGGCAGCTATAACACCAGCGAATTCAAGTCCGGCCTCAAGATCCTCATCGACGGTGATCCGTATGTGATCGTCGAGAACGAGATGGTCAAACCCGGCAAAGGCCAGGCGTTCAACCGCGTCCGCGTGCGTAATCTGAAGACGGGTCGTACGGTCGAGAAGACCTGGAAGTCCGGTGATTCGGTCGAGTCAGCCGACGTCATGGACGTCGATATGCAGTACCTCTACCAGGACGGCGACTTCTACCATTTCATGGTGCCCGACAACTTCGAGCAGCACACCGCGAGCAAAGAAGCGGTGGGTGATTCGGCTCAGTGGTTGAAGGACGGCGTGACCTGCATCGTCACGCTGTGGAACGGCGTGCCGCTCGTAGTGACCCCGCCGGCGCACATCGAAGCGACCATCGTCGAGACCGACCCGGGCGTTCGCGGTGACACCGCAACCGGTGGTCAGAAGCCCGCGAAGCTCGAGACCGGCGCCGTCGTACGCGTGCCGCTCTTCATCAACCAGGGCGAAGTCATCAAAGTCGACACCCGTACGGGTGAGTACATCTCGCGCGCGAAGAGCTGATTCAGCTCGGCTTGCGTGAGCGTTCAAACGCCCACGCATGCGCGATGATGGTGTCGAGATCCGCGTAACGCGGCGACCAACCAAGTTTCGCTTTGATGGCCGAAGAGTCGGCGACGAGTCGCGGCGGGTCGCCCGCGCGACGCGCCTCGTGCTTCACTGCGAAATCAACACCGGTCACCTTCTTCGCCGTCTCGATGACTTCGAGTACCGAGAAGCCATTGCCGTTGCCTAGGTTGTAAGCCTGGCTGCCGGCGCCCGCGCGCAGCGACTCGAGCGCGAGCCAATGTGCTTCGCACAGATCGCTCACATGCACGTAATCGCGAATGCAGGTGCCATCCGGCGTGTCGTAGTCGGTTCCATACACCGACAGACCCGCGCGTCGTCCTGAGGCTGCCTGCAAGGCGAGCGGAATGAGGTGGCTCTCGGGCTCGTGTCGTTCGCCGAGTCTTCCATCCGGGTCGGCGCCGGCTGCATTGAAATATCGCAAGCAGACCGAACGCAGACCATAGGCGCGCTCGTAATCGCCCAACACGTCTTCGACCATATTTTTGGTACGACCGTAGGGGTTGATCGGTGCACGTGGATGACGCTCATCGATCGGCACGTATTGCGGCGTGCCAAA
>JALRHE010000168.1 GCA_023253235.1 Steroidobacteraceae bacterium | reverse complement strand
CTGGTATTTTGGATATTTTTAATAATTCATCTTTACCATCAAATACAGTTAATTTAACTCCTTGATTTTTAGCATATACTAAATGCGACACCATTTTTGCAGGATTTGCGTAAATGATTCTATCTGGAATAACCCCACATTTTTCGATTACTACATTTATTTCACCTTGAGTTGCACAATCGAAATTTATTCCTAGTTTTCCTAAAAGATTTATAATTACTGGATCCGGATTACATTTGACAGCATAATAAGGAATTACATCTGGCAATTGTCTTTTCCATAACATAACTTGGCATCGAAGATCGTTTGCACGTCGCAGTTGAGACAGCGTTGAACTTCGGCGGCCGCCTGTTCTGCCGTAAAACCGAGTTCAACTTCGATGTCGATGTTCTTGAATCTTTCCTTGAGAGAAACGTGTGGAACGAGACGTCGCTCAGCCACGTTATAGTCGTTGGCATACGACCATTCGTGCATACCCATCTTGCGACTCTGCAGATTCATGCCGGGTGACATTCGTGCGCCCAAGTCGGCGCCTTGGCAATGCAGATGGATGGAGATCGCAGCCTGATGACCATGCTCGACCGACCAGATGATGTTCTTAGGACCAAAGGCCGCATCACCCCCAAAGAAAACGCCGGGGCGCGTGCTCTGGAACGTGATGGCGTCTACTTTGGGAACATCCCAGCGATCGAACTCGATTCCGAGATCGCGCTCGATCCACGGGAACGCGTTCTCTTGGCCGATGGCTAGAATCACATCGTCAGCAGGAAAAAACTCCTCACCGACGATGCGCTCGGACGTGATACGGCCGACTGCATCGAAGTCGTACTCCACCACGTCGAACATCATGCCGCGCAGACGACCCTGCTCAAGCACGAACGACTTCGGTGATCGATTGACGACGATCTCGACACTCTCCGCCTCGGCATCTTCCAGCTCCCACTCAGAAGCTTTGAAGAACTGTCGTGGTTTGCGCGCCATCACCTTCACGCTCTTGGCGCCGAGACGCAAAGAGCTGCGGCAACAATCCATCGCCGTGTTACCGACACCGATAATCAAGACGTTTTGACCCACCGACTTCACATGATCGAAGGCGATCGATTCGAGCCATGCAATGCCGATGTGGACATTGGCGGCGGCCTCACTACGACCTGGCAGATTCAGTTCTTTGCCTTTCGGCGCACCGGAGCCGACGAAGACGGCATCGAAGCCACCGTCTTCGAGCAAGCTGCGCATCGAATCGATACGGTGCCCCAGACGCAAATCGACGCCCATCTCGACGATCGTGCCGATCTCTTCGTCGAGCACACTGGCAGGCAAGCGAAACGAGGGGATGTTGGTACGCATCAAGCCGCCGGCGACCGCAAACTGCTCGAAGATCGTCACTTCGTAACCGAGTGGCATCAGATCGTTGGCGACAGTGAGTGATGCACAACCTGCGCCGATGCACGCGATCTTCTTGCCATTCTTGATGGCGGGAATCTCGGGCAGTCGATCGCGATAGTCTTCTTTGTGGTCGGCCGCCACGCGCTTGAGTCGACAGATGGCAACAGGCTTCTCTTCCACCCGACCGCGCCGACATGCCGGCTCGCAGGGACGATCGCAAACCCGCCCGAGGATGCCGGGAAAGACGTTGGAGCGCCGGTTCACCAGATACGCATCGGTGAAACGCCCCTGCGCAATCAATCGAATGTATTCGGGAACATCGGTGTGAGCCGGACAGGCCCACTGGCAATCCACGACCTTATGGAAGTAGTCGGGATGTGAGGTATCCGTCGACGCCATGTGACCCCCGGTCTGTCGAACAACCACCCGTTTCGTCCGAGTATCCAAGAGCCTCGAAAAAATGTCACCGTGGACAAGCCCGCGGCAGTGGTTAGGATGCGCGTCTCACCACTCGTTGGATCAGGAAGACCCTCGTGACGGCAACGCATCCGACACCGACGGAAATACGCCTACGCAAGCAATCGCGGGTGCTGGATGTGGCTTTCGGCGAGACAGAGCGCTATTCGCTGCCGTTTGAGTATCTGCGCGTGCACTCGCCCTCGGCCGAGGTGCAAGGGCACGGACCGGGCCAAGAGACACTCGTGCTCGGTAAACAGCATGTGATGATCACGGCCGTCGAGCCGATCGGCCAATACGCCGTCCGGTTGGTCTTCGACGATGGCCACGATACCGGGCTCTACACTTGGAAGTATCTGCGGGAACTCGGCGCCGAACACGCGACGCGATGGACTGCCTACCTACAAAAAGTCCGTGATCGCCTGCAGAGCGGTTCGGGAACCTGAGGCAAAAAAAAGGCCGGACAGCCCGTCCGGCCTATCAGTCCCTTCTTGTTTTTATCCCCCCGTTCGACCGACCCTTAAAAGGATCGATACGCCTGATCGAACCTTTTACGCCTGTTTCCGGACAAAAACTAGTCACCCCCCAACAAGGCTACAATATAGCCCCATCCCTGGAGCCCACCGATGTCGGCCCAAGATTCGTCCAAGACCACGCATTTCGGCTTCGAAGAGGTCGCCTGGCAAGACAAGGCGCGTCGCGTTCGCGGCGTCTTCGATTCGGTTGCACCAAAGTACGATTTGATGAACGACCTGATGTCGGGGGGCTTGCACCGTATTTGGAAGAGCTTCGCGCTCTCCCAAACCTACCTGCGCCCAGGTCAGAAAGCCTTGGATGTCGCCGGCGGTACCGGCGATCTCACCCGCGGTATGGCGAGTCAGGTCGGCGAGCAAGGCCTGGTCGTACTCTCGGATATCAACGGATCGATGCTCTCCCACGGTCGTGATCGGCTGATCGATGCCGGCATCGTCAAAGGCGTCGACTACGTGCAGGCCAACGCCGAATGTTTGCCCTTCGCGGATGCCACCTTTGATTGCGTCACGATCGGCTTCGGCCTGCGTAACGTGACCGACAAAGATGCGGCGCTGCGATCGATGTATCGCGTGTTGAGACCGGGCGGTCGATTGTTGATCCTCGAGTTCTCGCAGCCGACTGCGCCGGGGCTCAAGCCCTTGTACGACACTTACTCTTTCAAGGTGCTTCCCGTGCTCGGACGCCTCGTTGCCAACGACGAGGGAAGTTACCGATATCTCGCCGAATCGATCCGCAAACATCCTGATCAAGAAACGCTACTCGGCATGATGAAGACGGCGGGTTTCGACCAATGCCGCTATCACAATCTTTCCGGTGGCATCGTCGCGCTGCACCGCGGCTATAAAGTCTGACCCGCTCGTGCTGACCGCTGCGATCGAAAACGGGCTCAATCGCCATCTTGCCGCATCGCCGGGCGCGAGGACTCGCTGCGCCGCTTTGCAAGGTCAGCGCTTGCTGGTCCGCGTCACGGGAATCGGCTTGCAGATCAGCATCGAGTCGCTCGGCGATACGCTCTGCTTATCACGGACACCCACCGGCGAATTCGACGTCACCGTCGAGGGCAGTCCAATCAATCTGCTCGCGCTGACCGGAGATAATCCCGAAAGATTGCTGCAATCGGGTCAGGTCACCGTGCGTGGCGACGCCGAGATCCTGCAGCGCTATCGAGCGCTAGCTCTATTGCTGCAGCCGGATTTCGAAGAAGAACTCTCCCGCTTGATTGGTGACTTGCCCGCTCACCATATCGGTCGACTCACGCGCTCGCTCTGGTCGTTCGGACGCCGCGCCGCATCGACCACGGTGCGCAATGCGGCGGAGTATCTGGCGCACGAGAACCATACGCTGGTTCCTCGGGCTGAGGCCGAAGCCTTCATGGCCGACGTCGACCAACTCCGCGAAGATGTCGATCGGGCTGCGGCCCGTCTGCGAACTCTCGAAGAAACAAAATGAAACTGCGTGTTCTTGCCCGACTGATCCAGATCCAGCGTGTGCTCGTGCGTCACGGCCTCGACGAGTTCGTGGCCGAAACCCATCTGTATCGACCGTTGCGTTTTGTCTTTCTCGCCTCGCCTTGGACGTGGTTCGAGCGTCGCAAAGGAGCTACACGCGCAGAACGCCTGCGTCTCGCACTAGAGGAGCTCGGCCCGATCTTCATCAAACTCGGGCAGGCACTCTCGACGCGCCGTGATTTGTTGCCGGCTGATATCGCCACCGAACTGTGCAAGTTGCAAGATCGCGTCCCGCCGTTTGATGGTGCGCTCGCCAAACGAATTGTCGAAGATGCTTTCGGTCGGCCCGTGCTCGATATCTTCGAAGAGTTTTCGCAGCAACCGCTGGCGGCCGCCTCGATTGCCCAGGTGCATGTCGCCAAACTCAAAGCCGATGGATCCAACGGCTCGGGTAGTGACGTCATCGTCAAGGTATTGCGCCCCGGCATGCGCGAGATCATCGAGCGAGATCTCGAAGTGATGCATGCACTCGCTAAACTCGCCAAGCGCAACTCGCACGAAGCGCGGCGATTGCGCGTCGATGAAATCGTCGATGAATACGAAAAGACCATTCTCGATGAGCTCGATTTGATGCGCGAGGCTGCCAATGCCGCGCAACTTCGACGCAACTTCGAAGACTCCGATCTACTGCATGTGCCGAAAGTCTATTTCGACTTTTGCCGCGTCAACGTCATGGTGATGGAGCGTATTCGCGGTATCACCATCAGCGACATGACGACGCTGCGAAAACTCGGCACGAACATTCCGCTGCTGGCCACCAACGGCGTGAAAATCTTCTTCACCCAGGTGTTTCGCCATAATTTTTTCCATGCCGATATGCATCCGGGAAACATCTTCGTTTTGGCGGACGATCCCTCACGCCCACGCTATGCAGCCGTGGATTTCGGCATCGTCGGCACGCTCGATCTTCGCGATCAGCATTATCTGGCGGAGAATTTTCTCGCGGTTTTCGATCGGAACTATCGTCGCGTGGCCGAGCTGCACGTGGAATCCGGATGGGTTCCCGCCGATACACGCGTCGATGAAATGGAGTCGGCGATCCGTACCGTGCTGGAACCGATCTTCAACAAACCACTGAAGGACATCTCCTTCGGTACCATCCTACTCCGCCTGTTCGATATCTCCCGACGCTTCGACATGCGTATCCAGCCGCAGTTGATCCTGCTGCAGAAGACGCTACTCAACATCGAGGGTCTCGGTCGTGATCTCTATCCGGAGCTCGACATCTGGCAGACGGCCGCGCCCATCCTACGCGAGTGGATGCGAGATCGATTGAGTCCACGCGCTCAACTGCGTCAGCTTCGCGGTCACCTGCCCGCGATGATCGAAGTCACGCAAGCGTTGCCGCCACTGCTAAAAGTCGCCGTGCAGAAATGGCAGGACGGCAAGCTGCACATCGGCGTGCAACCCGAAGACATCGAAAAACTGCGTCAGGAAATCCGTGCCAGTGAAAAGCGTCGTAACGCGACTCTCGTGGCGACCATGCTCGGGTTCACGTCCTTGCTGTGGTTCGGCCTCGAGCTGTGGCCTGCGGGTGTTGGCCCGCTGTTGCTGATCGCAGCTGTTGTCGTGTTATGGGTTGGCAGGCGTCGCGCAAGTCGGTAGAAATTCGACCGTTAACTTATCGGGGGTGCGCAGCAGCATGACGATCTCGCCGCTGCTACCCGAGCGAGGCCCGCCATGCACGATGGCCGGTGCCCGATAAAAATAACCGCCCGGGCGATAGTCGAAGCGTTGCTCGCGACCCTCCAGACACTCGAATAGACGGTAATCACCCGACACGAGATAACCCTCTTCGATCGTCCGATGTCGCTCCCAAGGCAAAGTCAGATCGGAACCCGCCCGAAGCAACCAGGTGCGTTGGCCGCTTTGCGGCACTTGGTAGAGATCACGCACCTGCAACTTCAGAGCGATGCCAGTGTCACGCGCGGACACCATGCCAGCCGACCAATCGCTTGCGGTAGTCCGCACGACAGACAACGCGTTACCGTCGGTCGACCGCGCAGGATCGAAAAACACCAACAATGTCGATGCCGTAATCGCATGCAGCGACACCGCAGGCGCGATCGACGGAATATGGAGATAGTCGTGCTTGGCGAGCATCTCGCGCCGCGAGTCGTGCCCAAGGCGCAATTGTCCCTCGAGCACGAAAACTTCAGCAGTGTGGCCGGCGTAACGCGGGTTGACCGTCACGCCAACCGGCAGATTGACCTCAGCCACGAGACCGCGTGGATCACGGCGCAAAACTCGAACTTCTGTGCCTTCAAACCCTGCGAGCGACTCGGGTGCCGCATCGATCGCATGTCGTCCGAAAATGCTGAAATCAGCAGCCCAGATGTTGTTCATCGCGCTTGCAGCGGCAAGCACGAGTAAAGAGATCAGGGAGCGCAATCGGCGCCGGGGGTAGGTTTCCATCCCTTGATGATACGAATAGCCGCTCGCGCGATGCCAGCGTTGTCGTGTGCGACACCCGGAACGATGACGCAAGACCAATTGAACGTCTGGCCAGTGCGCTCGGCGATCTGCCGTGAAGTGCCGTAGAAATTTTGGCCTCGGGCGTAGCGATGCGGTCCCTGCGCCATAGCCGCCGGCTGCCTCGGCAAACTGCGATGATTCGGATCGGAATCGGCGTCACCCAACATCAGCACCATGGGCGACGCGAAGATACCCGCGTCGCCGCCTTTCGGCGCACCACGCAAGCCGAAGGGCCAGTCGACGTCGTTCACGGGAAACATGTAGGAGCCCGCGTTGGCCGAGATGGCCGCGACCATCCGCTGCGCGACACCCAACATCACGAATCGGTGAACGAACTGGGCACCGGCCGAGTGCCCGAAAAGCCAATACTGCTCAGCGCTCAAATTCTCGTGACGTCGCAAAGCATCGAACAGTGGCTCGATCGACGAATACGCCCAGCGCGCCTTGGGCTGCAGGTTGCCAGCCTCGTCGAACACGCCGCCAAAGTTATAACCTTCACTGCCTGGAAAATGATTTTGTGCGTACTCCGGTACGACCACCACGATGTCGTTGGTCAAAGCGATATCGCGCCATTCGGCGAGATAGCGATCGGCATCGCGCCCCACTCCATGCATCACGAATACGATCGGTGCATCCGC
This sequence comes from Steroidobacteraceae bacterium, assembly GCA_023253235.1. Taxonomy (GTDB): domain Bacteria; phylum Pseudomonadota; class Gammaproteobacteria; order Steroidobacterales; family Steroidobacteraceae; genus UBA964. The sequence continues at coordinate 1,233 of JALRHE010000168.1, read as the reverse complement.
TTTGGTATCGGCTCCACGCAGATACCAGAGCGTGATCGGCGCCCCACCCCAGTCGGCCACAGTGAGACGCTTCGAACCCGGCACGTCGATACCGGCAAGCTCCGCATGACTCACGAGGGGTAACAGCAACGCCATCCAAGAGGCTGCCCAAAGTGCGTACTTCGAGAAAAAGCTCCGACGGATCGACATGGTCATTGTCCTTTGAGCTCTCGAGCGAGTCGTTCGGTATCGAGGGCACCCTCCCAGCGCGCTACCACGATGGTCGCCACGGCGTTGCCTACGAAATTGGTGATGGCACGACACTCGGACATAAAACGATCGATACCGAGAATCAAGGCCATACCGGCGACCGGCACGGCAGGCACTACGGCCAACGTGGCAGCCAAAGTGATGAACCCGGCACCGGTGACACCCGCGGCGCCTTTGGAGCTGATGATCGCAACCAACAACAGCAAAACCTGATCGGTGAGACTCAAATCCACTCCGGTCGCCTGCGCGATGAAGAGTGCCGCCAACGTCATATAGATGTTGGTGCCATCGAGATTGAACGAATAACCGGTCGGTACGACTAGACCCACCACCGATTTGGCACAGCCCGCTTGCTCTAGCTTGCGCATCAAAGACGGCAGCGCCGACTCGGAAGAACTGGTACCGAGGACCAACCACAACTCTTCTTTCAGATACGTCAGGAGTCGCCACAGGGAGAAGCCGGAGGCTCTGGCAATCAAACCCAACACGACCAGAATGAAAAAAGCCGAGGTTAGGTAGAAGGTGGCGATCAGCGCTGCGAGGTTGGCGATCGAGTCGATACCGTATTTTCCGATGGTGAAGGCGAATGCACCGAAAGCACCGATCGGCGCGAAACGCATCAACAAGGTCACCATCTTGAAAAACGCCTCGCTGATGACATGCAAGCCTTCAACGATACGGATTCGGCTTTGTCCGAGATTGGCGACGCTAATGCCGAAAATGATCGCGATGAAGAGCACAGATAGGATCTGGCCACTCGTCAACGCACCGAGAAAGGTGTCGGGGATGATGGCGAGCAGGAAAGACACGATGTCCTGCTCTTGCGCCTTACCCACATAGCCTGCCACCGCACCGTCATCGAGTGTGGCCGGGTCCACATTCATGCCCTCGCCAGGCCTGATGACATTCGCCACGATGAGGCCAATCACGAGTGCGCCGGTCGATACCTCGACGAAGTACAGCAAAGCTTTTCCGGTCGTGCTG
>JALRHE010000144.1 GCA_023253235.1 Steroidobacteraceae bacterium | reverse complement strand
CTTCTCGGCGGGCGTGCCATCTACACGGACAGCCCAGTCGTGCGTTACTGGCTCGACACCAATGCCGCTCGTGCTCACGTGGCGAACGACCCTGCCCTCGTTGGCATGTCGCTGGGCAACCTGTATCTCGGCGAGCAGCCGCAAGAATTTTTCGTCTGACACCATGGCAACCACCGCGGACTACAAAATCGGCCCTCAGACTTTTCCGCGCGGCTGGTTCATGGTCGCCATCTCGAGCGAGGTGACGAATCAGCCGCAAGGCGTCCGTTACTTCGGTCGTGATTTCGCGCTGTATCGCGGCAAGAGCGGTCGGGTCATCCTGCTCGATGCCTACTGCCCACACATGGGCACGCACTTGGCGAAGAACAAAACGTCTTACACGGCGCGCGACGGTCACGTCGAGGGCGACGACATCCGCTGCCCTTACCATGCTTGGCGATTCGGTCCAGATGGCAAGTGCAATCACATCCCTTACTACGACGGCAACATTCCCAAAGCCGCCAGCGTCAAAAGTTGGCCGGTACGAGAACACGCCGGTGTGGTTTTTGTTTGGTTCGACCCGGAAGATGGTGAGCCGGACTTCGACCTGCCGCCTCTCGCCGAGTACGGTCAGCCGAGCTGGGTTCCCTGGAACATCGACAAACTCGGCGTGATGGCATGCCACCCGCAGGAGATCATCGACAACATCGCTGATCTGCCGCACTTGGGCCCGATTCACGGCTCGACCGTGGAATATTTCGAGAACGAGTTCCGCGGGCACAAAGCCATTCAGCGCCAAGCAGGCGGACATCGAACCCTCGTGGCAGGCCCGGGCGACAAGCTCTACACCGATACCGTCTATCACGGTCCGGGTATCTTAGTTTCGCACCTGACGGGCTTGTTCGAGACTGTCCTGATGATCACGCACACGCCAGTCGACGATGGCGTCATCGAGGTGTGGCACGGTCTGCTCGTCAAAGGCGCGAACGCCGTGCCGACCGAAGCCGATTTCGAAGCGGCTCGTGGCTTCAATGAATCCAGTCGTCTCGCGTTTCTGCAGGACTTCGAAGTTTGGGGCAACAAGCGCCCCGCTTTGAACATCATGCAGATCCCGACGGATGGCCCATTTCACAAGGCTCGGATTTGGTACAAGCAGTTCTACCATCCGCGCAGTGAAGCGAAGCGCTTGATCGCACCGATTGAAGGTGTGCATGTGGTCCCGGGCACGCCCGGTTGGCCGCTCGCGCGCGTCTCCTAAGCCGCCGCAAGCCCGATTCGAAAAATCAGCTGCTCGATTGCGACAACAACTCGCCGGCAAAGCCCTTCGCCCACGCGTAGTCGGGCTTGCCGGTGTTCGTTCGTGACACTTGTGGAGCGAACACGATGCGGCGCGGTACTTTGTAGCCGGCAATCGTGGCACGACAGTGTTGACGTAAAGTCTCCTCGTCAACGGCATCAGCCGATCGTAACGACACGACCGCCACGACCCGTTCACCAAAGCGCAGGTCGGGCAGGCCCACCACCAAAGCATCCACGACGGCTTCGTGCTGTTTGAGGCACTGTTCGACCTCTTCGGGGAAAATCTTTTCGCCGCCACTGTTGATGCAGGTGGACCCGCGACCGAGCACCGTGATCGAGCCGTCTTCCTCAAGACGGGCTGCATCGCCGGTCAAGGAAATTCGCCTACCGTCGAGCTGAATAAAGGTGCGTGCCGTCGCGACCGGATCGCCGAAATAGCCAACCGGCAACGGACCACTACGCGCCAAGATGCCAGTCTCACCGGGCTCTGCGTAGCGCTCGCCGTCACAGACGACATGCATATCGGCACGTGGCGCAAATCGCATGAGTCCTTCCCCGGTCACGCTCGCCCCACCCGCGCCTAGCGTGCCGGACTCGGTAGAGCCCAGCGAGCTACTGGTAACTAGCCTCGGGAGCGCCGACTTCAAAGATTGTTGTACCGCCGCGGAGAACACCGCACCACCGGAGCCGATATAGCCGAGCGCCGGCAGCTGCCACCGACCGGGGTTCTCGTGCAGCACATCCGCGAGTGGTCGACCCATGCCATCGCCCACGATCACGAGCAAGTTGACCCGTTCGCGCTCGCAGAGATCAAACACCCCTGCCGCATCGAACGACTTACCTGATTGCAGCACGAGCGTATGCCCTGCGAACAAGGAGGCCAACGCAGCCCATAGCGCTGCGCCGTGCATCAAAGGCGCAACAGGGAACATCACCAGGTGCGGCGCTTCGCGGACACGATCGACGATCTCTTGTGCCGCACTTATCGGCCCATGCTTCGAGAAAAAGCCGCCACCGCCGAGTGAGGCCATCAGCAGATCTGCTTGCGCCCACACGACGCCCTTTGGCATACCGGTAGTGCCGCCCGTGTAGATGATCAGTTGGTCATCCCCACTCGTCTGGCGCGACACGGGAGCGAGCGCTTGGGCGGCCTGCAAGGCCTGCTCGAGTGAAACCGCGCCTTCGGGCATCAGCGTCTCTGCCGACCCGCCTAGCGTCACTACGAGCAAAGGCGGACGGGCACGCAGGCCTATCACTCTCGGCAGCCACTCCGGTTCGATAACGGCCGCAGCGGCACCTGCGTTGCCGTAGAGATAGTCGAGTTCCGCCTCGAGATAGCGATAGTTAACGTTGAATGGCAGACAGCCCAACCGACAGGCTGCAAAAAATCCGATCAAGTACGCGGGACGATTACCCGAGTGCAGCGCGATAGTTTGCCCGGCGACGAGACCCTTGCTGTGCAGGTACGCCGCCAAGGCCTCACTGCGAGCGGACAAGTCAGCGAAGCTGATACGTTCGTCGCCACAGATCAACGCCGTTCGATCTGGAACGGTGCTCGCGACGAGCTGCAACAGGTCGGCGAAATTAAACGAAGGCTGGTTGGCGCTAGTCATGTTCAACCCCGGTGCTGAATACCCATCGACATGGCCTCTGCATGCAGTTGCCGTCCTGCCGATCGAATGATGGCCGCGCCGATGAAGCTCACCGATACCGCGAGCAACAAGGCATAACGCAGAGAGTCGTTGCCAAACCGTACTGCCAGAAGATCCGAAGCGAAGCCGGTGAACCACGGGCCCCCTGCGATTCCGACGAGATTAACTACGAACCAAAATACCGCCGTACCCGTCGCACGCAACTCCGGCGGCAATGCGTTTTGGGTACTCGACTGCATCGGTAACACCCATCCGCCGCCAACCAATCCCATCGGGATGGTCAGGATCACCAGCCAGGAAAACTGCGGCACCCAACAAGCGACACACAAAATCGCTGTGGCCAGGGCGAGCGCGTAGCTCGAAGCCTGGACCGGTGCGTTCAGATTACGCCTCACCAAACGATCGGCGACGAACCCGGCAACGATGGTGCCCACCAATGCGGAGAGTAAGTATGGTGGTGCGAACACCGTCCCGATCGCGACCAGATCGACCCCGTGGGAGCGCATCAAGAATGGCGCCGACCAACCTGCGAAAGCCTGCCCACCGAATACACCGAGTGCGGTACCGATGCAGAGTTTTCGGAAGCTCCGGTATGCCCACAAAGATTGGAGCGCACTCATGAAATCGCCGCTACTCGCCTCGGTTTTACGAGCGATCGAATCCTGCGCGCCGCGCAGTGGCTCCCGCACGGTCAGCCATGCGACGAGCGCAACGACGATGCCGGGCAAACCGGCGTAGATGAAGACGTCTCGCCAGCCGAGCGAGGCACCCAGCATCGCACCGGTGACCATCCCGGTCACCTGCCCGAAATAAACCGCAAGACCTAACAACGAGAGCGCACGTGTGCGATAGCGGACCGGAAAGTAGTCAGCGAGGATGGAGTAGGCAGGCGCCAGAAAAGCCGCTTCACCCACCCCAACCCCGATACGGAACCAAGCGAGCTGCTGCCAGGTTTGCGCGTAGGCGGTCGCGATGGTGAAACCACTCCAAACGAGGCACCCCACGACGATGATGCGGATCCGGTTTGACCGGTCGGCATAGCGGGCGATCGGAATACCCGCGAGCGCATAAAAGACAGCAAAGGCGGGCCCGACCAAGAATCCCATGATGGTGTCGGAGGCCCCGAGCTCGTCCTTAACGAGCTGTGACAGCACATTTAAGACCGAGCGGTCGATGTAGTTGACGAGGTAGACGAGGAATAGCACGACCGCGACGTACCAGGCGTATCCGCCCGGGCGACGCTCGTCGACCTGCTGGTGCTCGTCCGCAATGCCTGACGTCATGCCCCCTCCTCGCGGTCTGATCTCAGTTTGACTCCGGAAACCCACCGACGCCCCGCTCTACCCGGCGGATTCGTGGCGAAAGAACCACTCCGCTGCGATATTAGCAGTCCCCTCGACGGATTAACGTCGCTTTGCGTAATTTTTATTGACATAGATTACGCATGTTGAAAGCATAGGCCTACGGGGGTCAGGCGAGTCTGCCGCAGACCCAGTGACCAGTGCCTTAGAAGAAACAATCGTTTACTGGAGGACAGGGGAACATGAAGAGGAATCAAACGTTGCCAACGGTAGTGACCGGCTTGATCGCCGCCGTCGCTGCCGCCTCGGCCGGCGCGCAGGATGCGAATCAAGGCGGCCTCGAAGAGGTCGTCGTCACCGCGCAGAAGCGCGCGGAAAATCTGCAGTCGACTCCAATCGCCATCACCGCGCTGAGTGCGGCGACGATCGAGGAACTGGGCATCACGAATAACAAGAACCTGTTCGGCGTTGTACCGAACGTTCAGGGTTTTGAGCCACCCTCCTCGCGCGGCAACCTCTCGATCAATATTCGTGGCGTACCCTCGGGTAACGCGAACAGTGTCTCGAATGATCCTGCTTCCGCGCTCTACGTTGACGGCATCTATGTCGCGAAAGGTTTTGGTGTCGGTCTCGACGTAGTCGATCTTGAGCGAATCGAAGTTTTGCGCGGCCCGCAAGGCACGCTGTATGGACGCAACACCACCGGTGGTGCCGTCAATTTTGTCTCGCGTGAGCCCAGCGGAGATTTCCGTCTGGATGCGCGCGTCGGCGGCGGTAACTACGGCTTGCGCGATTATCGCTTCTCGCTCGATCTGCCGAGTGCGGGTGCGCTGTCGAGCTCATTTACCTACTTTAAACGCGAGCGAGACCCGCTCTACGGCAACACGAATGCCAGTCTGAAGGGATCTGAAAATCTCGACCGCGAAGGCTGGCGCGTGGCGCTGGTGTTGAAGCCGTCCGAATCCTTCACGGCCAGCTACAACTACACCCACTCTGAGCTCACCGAGTTCTCTCAGGCGCTCAAAGTATTCGGCTTGACGCCGACCGCTGCCGCAGTTGCGGGCACGGCGGGTTACCCGACTAACGTCGCGCTGACGAGCACTAGCCGTTCTGCGACCTTGGCGGGCATCCAGAACAACCTCGCGTTCCTCGGGCCTGCGGCGCAAACACCGCAAGTTCGCCAGCTGAGTCAGTGGATCACCGACTACCGCGCCTGGGAAGCCTCGATGTACAAGGCTGGGCTCGACCGACCGGAGAACGTATCGGGCGATATCCCCCTGTTCTCATCGAATGACGTCGATGCCCATGGCATCACGCTGTCCTGGCGACGTGACGGTCTCGGCGCCCTCGGCGATGTCGAGTTCAAGTCGATCACAGGCTTCCGTGATGTCGCCAACCTCAACCAAGGTGATCTCGACGGCGTCGACGGGACAATGCGTCCGCTCGGCAACGGTTTGACCACCGGTGTCGTGCACGATCTCGTGCTCGCCACGGTCGGCGGTCTGTTCTTCAACTCCGTCTCGCCCGCCATCCCGGGTGCGGTGGAGTTTGCCGTCGGCCAAGGCATCGTCGATGCGATCAATTCCTTGGGTCGCGCGCCGTCCTTCACCAACTACGCCAACACCGAGTTCGAGTCCTTCCAGCAGGAATTCTCGATGGTCGGTCAGTCGGGTAACGTGGATTACGCCGCGGGTCTCTTCTACTACACCGACGAAGGCAAGTTCCGTAACAACCGTTGGGCGCTCTTCCCGATCTCGGCGTCGGATACGACCTCGCACGATAACGAAACAAAGTCGACCGCGGTCTATGGGCAGATGACTTGGCGGCCGTCGGACGAGAGTCCGCTCGCGATCACTGCCGGCCTGCGTCACACCAAAGAAACCAAGGATGTCACCTACCTTTGGCGCAGCAGCGCCAACGCGGCGGGCTTCTTTGGCTTCTACTTCGCCGGCCAGCCGTTGTCGCGCGCTTACGTCGCCGACTCAGCGGCGGAAACTCAAACGCCGGTCAACGGTATCTTCGGCAAGTCTTTCTCCAAGGACTTCAGCAATACCAGTGGCAAGCTGACCTTCGGATACGATTTCAGCGACGATACCTACGGCTTCTTCACCTACTCCACGGGCTACAAGAGCGGTAACTTCAACGGCGACTTCTACGACTCGGTAAATAACACCGGCGACCT
>JALRHE010000096.1 GCA_023253235.1 Steroidobacteraceae bacterium | reverse complement strand
TCGGCGCCCTGATCGTCCTCGAGCGTGACCCACGCGCCAAAGAAAACCCGCTGCAAATCGGAGGGTGGCGCTGACACCACCACCATGCCCTCGAGACGCTTACGCAGGAAGCGCACCCGCGAGTCGATCTCGCGCAACCGTTTCTTGCCGTAAGTGTATTCGGCGTTTTCCGAGCGATCTCCCTGAGCCGCGGCTTCGCTGACCGCGCGAGTGACTGCGGGGCGCTCGACGCGCCACAGTTGGTCGAGTTCCGCCGCGAGCCTGGCATGGCCCTCGGCCGTGATGAACTTCGAGCCTGGGCGGGTTGGGGGGCGATATCGGGACACGGGCGCAAGCATACCGACGGCGCGGGAAACAGGTAACCTGTCGATCTTTTCGAACGGTTTCGGAGAATCGGCAGATGCGTTTTCATCAGCATTGGATCGCAGTCGTTGGGGCCTTCGGCTTGTCGTGCGCGGGCGCTTCCGTCACTTGGGCTGCAGATGCAGCATCGAGCGCCAGCACCAGCACCACCACGACATCAACCTTGCGCTCGGGTTTGGATCTTGCGGGCTTCGATCGCTCGGTTCGACCTCAGGATGACCTCTATCGTTTCGCCGGTGGTACCTGGCTCACCAAGACTGAGATTCCGGCCGATCGCTCGAACTACGGCACTTTCAGCAAACTCGAGGACGATGCGATCGCAGCCTTGAGAGCGCTCGCCGAGGCAGCCGCAGCCGATGCGCAAAAGACGCCTGGCTCGGATCGTCAAAAGCTCGGTGATCTCTATGCCGCCTACATGGACGAGCAGGGTATCGAGCAGCGAGGGCTTGCGCCTTTGAAGGAGGAGTTGGCGCGCATCGATTCTATTGATGATGCCCGAGCGATCTTCGAATACATCGGCCGCGCGCAGCGCTTGGGTGGCGGAGCGCCTATCGGTTTCTACGTTGGCCAGGACCGCAAGAACTCATCGAGCTACATCGCCGGTATCGGACAAAGCGGCTTGACCATGCCCGATCGCGAGTACTACCTCGCTGATGACGAGCGCAATCGAAAATTCCGCGAGGCGTTCGTCCGTTACGTCGAGCAACTGTTGAGTTTGTCCGGAACACCCGATCCTGCTGCCAAGGCTTTGCGCGTTCTGTCGGTCGAGACAGCGATTGCAAAGCAGCATTGGACCCGTGTCGAGAACCGCGATCCGCTCAAGACTTACAACAAGACGACGATCGAGGAACTGGGATCACTTGCGCCCGCTCTCGATTGGAACGCGTTCGTCGCAGGGCTCGGTGTCGATCCCGCGAAGATCCAGGCAGTCGATGTGCGCCAGCCGAGCTATCTGCGAGAAGCGTCGCGCTTGGTGCGCGAAGTGCCCGTTGAAGACTGGCGCGCCTATTTCCGCTTTCGTTTGCTCGATGGTAGCGCGGCATTTCTGCCGGCCGCCTTCGATGCCGCCCGTTTCGATTTCAGGGAGCGTACCTTGCGCGGCGTGCAGGAGCAGCAGCCCCGCTGGCGTCGCGGCGTGAACTTGCTCGATCGTACCGTTGGTGAAATCGCGGGCCGTGCCTACGTCGAGCAGAACTTCCGCCCTGAAGCTCGTGAGCGGATTCGTCAGCTCGTCGGTAATTTGCGGCAAGCGTTCGAGGTCAAGATAGACGAACTCGAGTGGATGAGTGCCGATACTAAGCTCGAAGCAAAGCGCAAACTCGCGCGCTTCACGGTCAAGGTCGGTTATCCGGACCAATGGCGTGACTACTCGAAGCTCGAGATTAGCGCCGGCGATTTGCTCGGTAACCTGCGTCGAGTCAATGAATTCGAGTTTGCACGACAGATATCGCGGCTCGATCAACCGGTTGATCGAAACGAGTGGTTCATGACGCCGCAGACGGTCAATGCATACTACAGCCCGCCCATGAACGAGATCGTATTCCCGGCCGCTATCTTGCAGCCGCCGTTCTTCGATCCGCTTGCGGACGATGCCGTGAACTATGGCGGTATCGGTGGTGTGATCGGTCACGAGTTCAGCCACGGTTTCGACGACTCCGGGCGTCGTTACGATGGCGAGGGCAATCTGCGTGACTGGTGGACTTTCGATGACAACGTGCGCTTTCGCGAGCGTGCAGGTCGTTTGGCTGCCCAGTACAGTCAATACAAGCCTATCGCTGACCGCTCGATCAACGGCGATCTCACCTTGGGAGAGAACATCGGCGATTTGTCGGGCCTTGCGGTGGCTTATCGCGCATACCTGATCTCCTTGAACGGCAAGGAAGCGCCGATCATCGATGGGTTCACCGGACCGCAGCGATTCTTTCTCGGCTGGGCGCAGGTGTGGCGTCGCAAGTATCGCGACGACGAACTGCGTACGCGACTGATCACCGACTCGCATAGCCCGAGTGAGTACCGCTGCAACGGTGTGGTTACCAACATGGCGGAATTTTACGAGGCGTTCGGTGTCAAACCGGGCGATCGGCTCTACCGTGAGCCCGCCGAAAGAGTGAAAATCTGGTAATCGCCCCGGAGGATATTCCCCATGAATTCGACACTCAAACGACTGATCGTCGCTGGCGTCGCCGTCGCGTCACTGGCGCTCGGCGGCTGCGGCTACAACACCATCCAGGAGCAGGACGAGGCCGTCAAAGCCTCCTGGTCCGAGGTGGTCAACCAATACCAGCGGCGCGCGGACTTGATCCCCAATCTCGTGCAGACCGTGCGCGGCTACGCAGCCCAGGAAGAAAAAGTCCTGGTCGGCGTGACCGAGGCGCGTGCGCGCGCGACGTCGATCCAGGTGACGCCGGAGGTGCTGAACGATCCGGCGGCGCTGCAACGCTTCCAGGCGGCGCAGGGGCAACTCACGAC
>JALRHE010000386.1 GCA_023253235.1 Steroidobacteraceae bacterium | reverse complement strand
CTGATCGGGCCAAGGAGCAAGCGCAACGCGAAGCGGAAGCCAAGCGCATCGCCGAGGTGAAACGCAAGGCGGAGGCTGAAGCCAAACGTAAAGCGGAGGCCGACGCGAAGCGTAAGGCCGAGGCAGAGGCCGAGGCGAAACGTAAAGCGGAAGCGGAGGCTGAGTCCAAGCGCAAGGCGGCGGCAGAGGCAGAAGATCGGCGCATCAAGGCCGAGCGCGAGGCGGAGTTACAGCGTGCGCTGAGCGCCGAGGAGGATCGTCGCAATGCATCGCGCCTCGCCGGTCTCGGTGCACAATGGGCTCAGGCCATTCAAGCGCGCGTGCAACGTGCTTGGATACGCCCGCCGAGCGCCAAGGCAGGGCTCGACTGTCTGGTTATCGTCACGCAGGTTCCGGGCGGTACGGTGGTGCGCGCCGAAGTGCGCAGCTGCAATGGCGATGAGGCGGTCAAGCAGTCGATCGAAGCGGCGGTGTTTCGTGCTTCACCGTTGCCGCCACCGCCAGATCCGGCCCTGTTCGAGCGTACTTTGGAGTTGAGGTTCAGACCGTATGATTGACTCGTTGCGAGGTATCGGTAGGAAGGGCTGGTGGGTCGCACTCGTGCTGCTCGCATCGACGTCAGCGCCCGCCCAATTGAAGATCGATATCACCTCGGGGGTGACCGACCCGATTCCGATCGCCGTGCTGCCCTTCGATGCCGACCCGCGCCCCTCGAGCGAGGTGGTAGCGGTTGACCTGACGCGCAGCGGACGATTCTCCGCCGGTGCCGCTAATCGATCCGACTATCTCGTGACGGGACGTCATGCGGTGACGACGGATGGTCGGCATCAGATCGATTACGAACTGACCAATTTGCTGACCGGTCAAAAACTATTGCGAGAGCGCATGGTTGCCTCGCCCCAAGCCTGGCGAAATGCCGCGCATCGCATCGCCGATAAAATCTATGAGCGCATCATTGGTGCGCGCAGCTCTTTCGCCACACGCATCGCATACATCTCGGTCGACGGACGTCCGCCGGCACAGCGATATCAGCTCATCGTGGCCGATGCCGACGGCGAAAACTCGCGCGTGATCCTCGAGTCGAAGCAGCCGTTGATGTCGCCCGCATGGTCGCCCGATGGCGAGTGGTTGGCCTACGTCTCCTTCGAGACGCGAAGTGCTGCGATCTATGTGCAGCGCCTGCGCACGGCAGAGCGTCGGCGCGTTTCGGGTCGCGCCGGCGTAAACAATGCGCCGGCGTGGTCGCCCGACGGCAAGCGCTTGGCGCTCACGTTGTCATCGTCCAACGGTAACCTCGACGTCTACGTGCTCGAACTCGACGGCGGTGCCTTGACGCGTGTGACGGAGCATCCGTCGATCGACACGGAGCCGGTGTGGTCGAACGATGGCTCTCGGCTCTATTTCACGTCCGATCGGGGTGGTGGACCGCAAGTTTATCGAACCGAGCCGCGCGCGGGCGCCACGGCCACCCGAGTCACCTTCGGCGGCAATTACAACGCACGGCCGCGCCTATCACCCGATGGCAAGCAACTCGCTTTCATCACGCGTGACAGCGGCGGCTATCGAGTCGCGGTGCAGGATCTCGGGAACGGATCGATGTCCGTATTGTCGAAAGGGTCGCAGGATGAGTCGCCCGGCTACTCACCCGATGGCGGCACGCTGATCTATGCCGCGCGGGAGCGAGGGCAGGGCGTGTTGGCGACGGTCTCGGCTGACGGGCTCATTTCGCAGCGGTTGAAGGCGGATCGGGGCGACGTTCGCGATCCGGCTTGGGGTCCGTTTCTGCCCTGACGGTCTTGCGCTTCGCTTCCTGTCATAATTCGCACTTCAGCTTTCGGAGAACATCATGACTTTGAGATTCATCGCCCCGCTCGCCTTGCTTGCATTGCTCGCTGCCTGCTCATCGCCCAAGAAAGCGGATGAGGCCTCAGCCGAGCCGGTGGCCAAGAGCGAGAGCGAGTCGGCCGTGGCTCAACCCGATGCCAGCGTTGATGCGGTTTCCGCCGGGATGGTCGGCGACGCATCGAGCAACCCGGTCGGCCTGCCGCCGGAGCTCGTCAATCGCCTCGTGATTTATTTCCCGTTCGACAGCGATGCCATCTCGAGTGCCGATCTTGATCTGCTCTCGCAACACGCGCGCTTTCTCAATGGCAAGGCGGGTGTGAGCTTGCGTCTCGAGGGGCATACCGACGAGCGCGGCACGCGCGAATACAACATTGGTCTCGGCGAGCGCCGTGCCCAGGCGGTGCGTCGTGCACTGGCGCTGCAAGGTGTGGCGGAGTCGCGTCTTGCCACGGTGAGTTACGGCGAGGAGCGTCCCGCGATGGGCGGTGAGGGTGAAGATGCCTTCGCCAAGAACCGTCGCGTCGAGTTGGTGTACGGCACCAATTGATGCGTTCGATCGCTTGGCTCGCAGCTGGCGCGGTGTTGCTGTCGGCAACGCCGCTCCTCGCGCAATCCACGCGCTCTCGAGTCGAGGATCTCGAGTTGCGCGTGGCGCAGCTCGAGCAAACGTTGCAGAGCCAGACCCTGATCGAGATGTCGCAGCGCTTGGAAGCGCAAGCCGCCGAGTTGCGTGAACTGCGTGGTGCGATCGAGTCATCGCAAAACGAGAATCAGCAACTGCGTAAGCAACTCGCCGATCTAGCGGCTGACTTCGATCGGCGTCTTGTCGAGCTCGAACGTCGACCGGCGACGGTCGCCGCGCCGATAGCGGAGACCCCTTCTTCGTCTGTCGCAGCGCCGACCGCCGTGGCCGATCCTTCGGCCGAGGCCCTGTATAACCGCGCCTTCGATGCGCTCAAGGCGGCTCGTTATCCCGAGGCGATCGAGGGTATGAAGGCCTTCCTGGTGGCGCATCCCCAGCATCCGCTTGCAGACAACGCGCAGTACTGGCTCGGACAAACCTACTACCTCAGTCGCGATTATGCGCGTGCCGTCGAGGCGTTCTCGGCCGTCGGTGGCCGCTCGCCCGATCGATCCAAGGCGCCCGATGCCCTGTTGAAGAAGGGCTTGTCGGAAATCGAGCTGAAGCGTAACGAGGATGCTCGACGCAGTCTCGGTGAGTTGTTGCAGCGCTATCCCGATAGCGATGCGGCGCGCACGGCCGCGGATGCATTGCAGAAGTTACGCTGAGTGAGCAAAGAAAGCCGTCTCAAGCTCACGGAGATTTTTCGATCGCTGCAGGGCGAGGCGGACACCGTGGGCATTCCGACCGTCTTCGTACGTCTGACGGGCTGCCCGCTTCGTTGCCAGTATTGCGACACGGCCTATGCCTTCCACGGCGGTCAGTGGTGGTCGTTACCCGAGATTCTGGCCAGAGTGGCGGAGCTTGAGGTCCGTCATGTTTGTGTCACCGGTGGTGAGCCCCTTGCTCAAGCGTCGGTGCACGAATTGCTGACGGCCTTGTGCGATGCGGGTTATCGGGTGTCGCTCGAGACGAGCGGTGCCATGTCCCTCGAGCGAGTCGATCCGCGGGTCGTCAAAGTCGTCGACATCAAGACGCCAGGTTCGGGCGAGGAGTCGCGAAATCGTTATGACGAGCTCGTGCGTCTCGATCAGAAGGATCTGCTCAAATTCGTCATCGCCGATCGGACGGATTACGAGTGGAGTCGCGAGCAGCTCAAAGCGCGCTCTCTGTCTGAGCGCTGTACCGTCTTGTTCTCGCCAAGCCATCAGCAATTGAAGGCGGGTGATCTGGCGGATTGGATACTGGAGGATCGTCTACCGGTGCGCTTTCAGATCCAACTCCATAAATACCTTTGGGGCGATGTCCCCGGTCGTTGATCGAAGCTCATGACTGCATCCTCAGTGAATCGGGCTGTCGTGCTGCTGTCGGGCGGGCTCGATTCGGCCACGGTACTCGCCATGGCGCGCGAGGCCGGGCACGAGTGCTACGCGCTGTCGGTTCACTACGGGCAGCGTCATTCGATTGAGCTCAAGGCGGCAGCGAAGATCGCCAAGCTGTTTAGCGCTCGGGAGCACCGCGTCATGGGCGTGGATCTCGCGGGTATTGGCGGGTCTGCTCTGACCGATGCTGCCATCGGTGTACCCAACGAGCCGACGATCGGCATCCCGGTGACTTACGTGCCGGCGCGCAATACGCTGATGCTCTCGTTGGCTCTCGGTTGGGCCGAAGTGCTAGAAGCGCAGTACGTCTACATCGGGGTGAACGCGCTCGACTATTCCGGCTACCCCGATTGCCGACCCGAGTTCGTCGAGGCATTCCAGCACTTGGCCGATGTTGGTACCAAAGCCGGTGTCGAAGGGCGTGGGGTACGGTTGGTTGCACCGCTGCTGCATTGGAGTAAGGCAAAGATCATTCAGACCGGTATGCGCCTAGGGGTGGACTACTCGTTGACCGTATCCTGTTACCAGGCCGACCCACAGGGTAGAGCCTGCGGGGTCTGCGATTCCTGTCGTCTGCGCCGGGAGGGGTTCAGCGCAGCGGGTGTCCCCGATTCGACGCGATATGTGTAAAATCGCGCCTCCCAAACGGTGGGTCCTTAGCTCAGCCGGTAGAGCAGCTCCCTTTTAAGGAGTTGGTCGACAGTTCGATCCTGTCAGGACCCACCATCTTTTCCGCAGCCGCAGTGCGCCAGCACGTAAGCGGCGGCATCAGCGCCCGAATCAGTTTGATACACCAGCGCTTTGTCTTTCGCCTCGATGTAGCCACCGGCGACGAGATAATTCAGATCCAGCATTCGGCCCCAGTAGTCTGATCCCACGAGTACGATGGGTATCGGGTCGATGGTGCGAGTGAGCACCAAGTTCAGCGCTTCGTACACTTCATCGAGCGTGCCGAATCCGCCGGCGAAGGCGACCAGCGCGCGCGCTCGAAAAATGAAATGCATTTTGCGTAGCGCGAAGTAACGAAAACTGAATGCGAGTCCCGGCGTGATGTAAGGGTTCGGCTGTTGTTCGTGCGGCAGTCGAATATTGAAGCCGATGCTCGGCGCGCCGGCTTCCGACGCCCCTCGGTTGGCCGCTTCCATGAGTCCAGGGCCGCCGCCGGTTGCGACGACGAGTCGATGGCATCCGGGCGCGTGTGCTGCACCGCGGCTGAGGTCGTAGCTGAATCGGCGCGCCTGCTCGTAGTCGTGTCGGTGCTGTTCACTCGCGAGCGGATCCTCGGGTGATCGAACTCGGGAGCTACCGAAGACGGCGACGGTGCTCTCGATACCGTGTGCTTGCAGATAGGTTTCGGCACGATGGAATTCGAGCGCAAGACGGATGGCTCGGGCGCTATCGCTTTCGAGGAAATCTCCGTCATCTTCGGCTAGTCGGTAACTGGGGCTCGCCAAGATGGTTTTGAGGCGAGGGTCATCCATGCGCGCCTCGCCGATTATTCGTACTCGTGTTCGCGCTCGCCCTGGCGTTCACTCCCGTGCTCGGAGCCGTCGCGATGACAGCGGACGCAATGATCGAGATTGCGGATGCCTTCTTCCGCATGTTCGCGCGCGAGACGATCTGTCGAGTGCTCATGACAGCCCGTGCATGA
>JALRHE010000361.1 GCA_023253235.1 Steroidobacteraceae bacterium | reverse complement strand
AGCCAACATGAGCAGCGCCAACGACGTCATCAAGATGATCAACGACCGTGAAGTGAAGTGGGCCGACCTGCGCTTCACCGACACCCGCGGCAAGGAACAGCACGTCACCATCCCGGCCAAGACCGTGGATGATGGCCTCTTCCGCGACGGCAAGATGTTCGATGGCTCGTCGATTGCGGGCTGGAAGGGCATCAACGAGTCCGACATGATTCTGATGCCCGATGCCGGCACCGTGGTCCTCGATCCTTTCTTTGAAGATGCCACCGTCAACATTCGTTGCGATGTCATCGAGCCCGCCACCATGCAGGGCTACGAGCGCGACCCGCGTTCGATCGGCAAGCGCGCTGAAGCCTATTTAAAGAGCACCGGCATTGCCGATGGCGCGACTTTCGGTCCCGAGAACGAGTTCTTCATCTTTGATAGCGTCCGC
This sequence comes from Steroidobacteraceae bacterium, assembly GCA_023253235.1. GTDB lineage: Bacteria > Pseudomonadota > Gammaproteobacteria > Steroidobacterales > Steroidobacteraceae > UBA964. Next base: position 1,386 of record JALRHE010000361.1, on the reverse strand, counting down.
TGGACCAACGAGATGCACACCGCTTCTTATGCCATCGATTCGGTGCAGGGCGCGTGGAATAGCAACACGGCCTATCCCGAAGGCAATATGGGTCATCGCCCTGGTGTGAAAGGCGGTTATTTCCCCGTCCCGCCTGTCGATGCCTATCAAAATATTCGCAATTCGATGTGCAACGCGTGTGAAGAACTTGGCCTGACGGTTGAGGTTCATCACCATGAAGTGGCAACCGGTGGTCAGTGTGAAATCGGTGTCGGCCCGGGCGGCCTCGTCAAAAAGGCCGATGAAGTCCAGATTTTGAAGTACGCAGTGCACAACGTCGCGCACGCCTACGGCAAGACCGCGACCTTCATGCCGAAGCCTCTTGTCGGTGATAACGGCTCGGGCATGCACGTGCACCAGTCTTTGCAGAAAGACGGCAAAGCCTTGTTCGCGGGTGACAAGTACGGCGGGCTCTCCGAGCTCGCGCTCTACTACATCGGTGGCATCATCAAGCATGCCAAGGCTTTGAACGCCTTTACCAACGCAGGCACCAACAGCTACAAGCGGCTCGTGCCGGGCTTCGAAGCGCCGGTGATGCTCGCCTACTCGGCACGCAACCGTTCGGCTTCGATCCGCATTCCGTTCGTTGCCAACCCGAAGGCGCGTCGTATCGAAGTGCGTTTCCCGGACTCGTCCGCGAACCCGTACTTCGCTTTCGCTGCCATGATGATGGCGGGTCTCGATGGCATCCAGAACAAGATTCACCCGGGCGATCCGGCTGACAAGGACTTGTACGATCTCGAGCCGGAAGAGGCCAAGCACATCCCGACGGTGTGTCATTCGCTCGACATGGCGCTCGAGCATCTCGACAAGGATCGTGAGTTCCTCACCCGTGGCGGTGTGTTCACCAACGACGTGATCGATGCCTACATCAACCTCAAGATGCAGGAAGTCACGCGTTTCCGAATGAGCACGCACCCGGTCGAACTCGACTTGTACTACAGCTGCTGAGGATGATCGCGTGATGCGCAGCAGAGCCTATGGCCGCTGAACGCCTCTTTGAGTCGTTCGCTGCGCATCACGATTCCGCCGAACTCCTCGATGCGTTGGCGACCGGCGTCGTACTGCTCGACGCCGGTCTCCACGTTCTGCATGCCAACATGGCCGCGCAGGGATTCATGGCCATCGGCCTCAATCAGGCGCGTGGCAAGCCGTTCACCGAGCTATTCGCCGATACCAACGGCTTACAAGGATTACTGACCCGCGCCTTGGAGCACGGCGAGGCTTTCAGTGAATTCGAATTGTCTTTGCGGCCCGCGGGAACACCGCGAGAACCGCAGCTAGTCGATCTGAGCATCACTCGCATCGATGCGGCGAGCGGTCAAAAACGTTTATTGCTCGAGATGA
>JALRHE010000302.1 GCA_023253235.1 Steroidobacteraceae bacterium | reverse complement strand
AGTGATCAAACCACCCTGGCGCTGCATATCGGCTTCGATCCGCTCGGCGATCTCACCGCGATAAAAGTCGTCGGCACCGCCCTTGGCGATCTCATCGAGTGTCCAGGCCAGATCCAGTTGCTGCATACGCTCGCCCGCGCGGTATCCACTCCCATCGGTCTTGAAGAAGGTGCGACGAGCGGACTCACTCGCTTGCAATCGCTTCTTTCCCCAACCGAAGACGAACGCCTCATCGGCGCTCAGCACCACGCCATCGCGAGCGAGTGCGGCAGCAGGCGCGACCAACTGCGCCCAGGGCAGCTTGCCGTATCGCTTGTGAGCGAGCTCAAGCCCCGCGACCGTGCCGGGTACGGCGGCGGCGCGATATCCGACCGAGGCGCTCTCGCTCTCCTCACCCTTGTCGTCGAGAAACATCTCGAGCTTCGCGGTTTGCGGCGCGACGCTACGAAAATCGATCGTCGTGACTTTCTTCTGACCTGCCACGTAGGCCGTCAGAAAGCCATCGCCACCGATGTTGCCCGCGCGCGGCAGCGTCACGGCCAAGGCGAATCCCACCGCTACCGCCGCATCGATGGCGTTACCCCCTTCGGCCAAAATCCGAGACCCTACGGCGCTCGCGATCTCATTCTGCGAGACCACCATGCCCTGCAAACCCACCTTGGGCGAGTGGATGCTCGGGTACTCGAGCAGCGTCTGGCGCTGCGCCGCCGCCTCACCTGCAAAGACGCACAACAATAGTGCGACGATGAATGCACCGCGGATCCGACCCATATTCGTCAACCCATATCGTCCACGCACCGGATTCATATACCCTTCGCCCCCTCTGCCGACTTCCGGCATTCAATACGAATTGGAGAGGGACATGCAATCGAGAAAGAGAACGGCGATCGACGTCTTCGTCGCGCTGACCATCGGGGCTAGCTTGCCGCTGATGGCTCAACAACCCGCACCGACGAACGAAGTGCTCGAAGAAGTCGTCGTCACGGGCTCGCAAATTCGCGGCGCCGTCATCTCGGACGCCCTGCCCATCTCGATCGTCGGTAGCGAAACGATCGAAGTCTTTGGCATCGACTCGGGCGATCAGTTGCTCGATCTCATCCCCGAGAACGGCAACAACTTCGTCAACGAAGTCGCCAACATCAGCGGCGGCGTGAACTCGGCTGGCGGTGACGTCGGCGCATTCAATCTGCGCAGCCTCGGCACGGGTAACACGCTGGTGCTGCTCAACGGCCGTCGCATGGTGAACTCGCCGCAGTACCAGACCGAACAGGTCGGCGGCAGCTTCGTCCCGGTCAACAGCGTCAACTCCAACATGATCCCGACCTACGGTATCGATCGTGTCGAAGTGCTACGTGATGGCGCCTCAGCCATTTACGGCGCCGATGCGGTCGCCGGCGTCTTCAACACGGTGATCAAGCGTGATTTCGAGGGCCTCAATATCGGCGCTCGCTACACGGACTACGAGAACTTCTCGCGCAGCAACCAGACGGTGTATGCCGAATTTGGCCAGGCCTTCAACGAAGGACGCACCAAGCTCAATGTATTCGCGAGCTGGTTCGATCGTGAGCGAGTGAGCTCGCAGGACGATCCGCGCTGGGCAAACTCCGACTACACCCGCTACATCCCTGCCGACTCACGTTGGGCTGGCGACTCGCGCTTCACGAACGACTCGGCGAACTCGCTTTGGGGTCAGTTCGACGTGGTTCTCGCGGTCACGCCTTTCGGCCTTACCAACACGATTTGGGACTCCGCCGGTGAATTCGAGACTTACCCTGTCGGCGATCCGCGCTGCAAATACGCCCTCAGCGCCACGGTGTGCGGTGCCGTCGACGGTCAAGGCACGGTTCGTTACAACCTCAACGAAGATCGTGACCTGCGCTCAGCGCTCGAGCGCTTGAACGTCTACGCGACCATCGATCACGAGATCAACGAGTCGCTCGAGAGCTTCACGGAGTTGATGTATTACTCATCCGAGACCGTCACCCGTCGTGGTCCGAGCAGCTTCGTGAACGCCGCTTCGAATCTCGTCGTCGGCGCTCAGAACTACTACAACCCGTTCGGTCCTTGCGGTTCTCCGAATCGCTTGCCGACCTCGGTGATCCCGCGTGTGCCGTGTACGGGTCTTGCGCTCTCGATGGATAACTACCGCTGGTCTGAGAAGGGCCGCATCGTCGATAACGACGGCGAGATGTTCCGCATCGTACAGGGCTTCCGCGGCGAAATCGGCACTTGGGACTGGGAGGCGGCAGCCACCTGGAACAAGGCCACCAACGACGACGTCACGAGCAACCGCATCAGCAACACCCTGATGCAGGCCGCTCTGAACGATCCGACCTCTGCTGCTTACAACCCGTTCAGCGGCGGCGTGAACTCCAACATCGAGCGCGCACTCATCGATGTCTATCGTCTCACCGAGACCGAGCTCACGATGTTTGATGCCAAGTTCTCGCGCAATGATCTCTTTGATCTGCCGGGCGGCAAGGCGGGCATGGTGGTCGGCCTCGAGACTCGCGAAGAGTCGTTCGTCGACGATCGCGATCCGCGCCTCGACGGTACGATCCGCTTCACGGCAGCCGGTGGTGAAACCTATCCGTTCATCTCGGATGTCATGAACTCATCACCCACGCCAGACAGTGCGGGCGATCGTCGCACCAACTCCGTGTTCACCGAGTTCTCGCTGCCAGTGCTGCAGAACCTCGATGTGCAGTTGGCGGGTCGTTACGAAGATTTCTCGGACCTGGGCGATGCCACGGTCGGCAAGATCGCCCTCGGCTGGAGGCCGCTCGATAACGTGTTGTTGCGTGCATCGTGGTCGCAAGGCTTCCGCGTGCCGAACCTTGTCACCGTGAACGAGTCGATCGTGTCGCGTACCAACACCACGACCGACTACGTCTGCCAATATGCCGCCGAAAAAGCCGGCGTCAGTGCAACGCCCTGCCGCGAAGGCACGCTGCGCTTGGCACAAGGTAGCGACGCACTCGAGCCCGAAGAGTCAGAGAACTTCTCCGTCGGCTTCGTGATCGCACCGATCGAAGATCTCGCCTTCAGCGTGGATTATTGGGAAATCGAGAAGACCAACACGATCGGTCTGCTCGGCGAAGAGAACCACACGCTCGTCGATCTGTTGGCGCGCATCGCTAACGGCACGAGCAATTGCGGTGCTTTCACCGGTAACTCGGCCGTTGTTCGCTCGAGCACGAGCTTCAACATCGATCCGTCGAATTACCTGAAGGCCGGCATCTGTCCGGCTGGCGATGTGAACTTCATCGACGATCGCTACACCAACCTCGATACACGCACGGCCGCGGGTATCGACGTGGCGCTCGACTACACGTTGCGCACCGATCTCGGTCGCTTCTCGGTTCGCTACGCCGCTTCGTTCATGACGACGCTGGAGCAATCGGCAGGTGGTCTCGCGGGTGATCTCGTTGCCGCGCAGGCGAGCGGTAAGTTGCCCGGTAACTACCCGGTTGATGGGTTCGCAAACCTGATCGGCATGGACGGCAGCCCGCGCAATCGTCACAACCTGACGCTCAGCTGGCGCAAGGGTGATTGGAGCGCCTCGTTGTCGGGCTTCCGCATCGGTAGCGTCTACGACAGCGGCGTCACCTTGGCCGATGGCACGCGCTGGGTTCTGCCGGCGATGACCACGGGCAACGCGACGGTCGACTATCGCTTCGATCTCTCGGGTATCAACAGCCGCGTGCGATTCGGCGTGAATAACTTCACGAACGAGCGCGCGCCGCTGGCGGACGATTACTTTGGCTATATGTCCGACGTGCACTCGGACTACGGCCGTCACTACTACCTCGACCTTCGGTTGAGCTTCGGGAAGTAAGCGCCGATCAAGCCCTGACGCTGAGTGGACACTGCATCGACAGTGGCCCACTCAGCGTCAACCTCCTAGCCATTCGTGAGTTTGCACAGCAAAACTCACGTTTTCATCAGTTCCGCGCTGCAGTAAAACGTCCATATCCAACCAATCTGTCTTGGATCTTGACAGCCATCACGTCGCGCGTGAATACTCATGATTCGATCGTTTCGTTGTAAGGACACGGAAGCACTAGCCCGTGGGATGCCTGTTTCGCGCTTTGCACGGATCGATCGGATAGCTCGTCGAAAGCTAAGACAGCTTGAGATTGCTGAGCGGCTGATTGATCTTCGCGTACCGCCGGGCAACCGACTTGAAGGACTGCACGGCTCTCGGAGCGGCACCTTCAGCATTCGAGTCAATGACCAATGGCGGATTTGTTTCCGCTGGCGCGATGGTGGTGCCGAAGAGGTCGAGATTGTCGATTACCACTAAAAAACGGGTTTCACAGATGCGCGCCTTGCCTCCGGTTACACCAGGTGAGTTACTCCATGAGGAGTTCCTGGTTCCTATGGGAATCAGCCAATATCGACTTGCTCGCGAGATCGGTGTCCCACCGCAGCGCATCAGCGAAATAGTCGCGGGCAAACGAGCGATTACTGCCGATACCGATCTTCGACTGTGTCGTTTCCTCGGCCTTTCTGACGGCTATTGGTTGCGCGCGCAGGTCGCACACGATACGGAAATCGCCGCGCGTAAACTCAGCAAGATTTTGCAAAAAATCACGCCGTGGCCGCAGTCTTCTGAAACCTCCCCCCGATAAATACCTAGGAGCGACCTCATGTTCAGCCACATCATGATTGGATCCAACGACATTGATCGCTCGCAACGTTTTTACGATGCCGTGCTCGCCGTCTTCGGCGCCAAACCCGCGACACGCAACCAGGCACCGACCGGTCATATGCGGCTCTTCTATCAAGCGGGCGGAAACATGTTCTGCGTCAGCGAGCCGATCAATGGCGAGCCCGCCACCGCTGCCAACGGCAGCACCATCGGCTTCAAGTGCGACTCACCCGAACAAGCGAAGCAGTTTCACGATATCGCGGTAGCGAACGGGGGAACGTCAATCGAGGATCCGCCGGGCGTGCGCACCGGCAGCATCGGTTCTATCTATCTTGCTTACGTACGAGACCCTGACGGCAACAAGCTCTGCGCGCTGCATCGGATGAAGTAATGCGCAGCGCCTCACTCATCGGCGCCCTGCTTCTCGTCATCGTGTCGTCGGCCTCTCATGCGGCCGATGCACCGACGGCGAACCGAACACCCGAGCAACTCGAAGCCCGCGAACTATTGGCGCGGGTGATGGCGTTCAAGAGCGTTCCGCCCGGCTACGAGACACCCGCGCTCGCACAATATTTGGCCGATCGACTGAAGGCGGCAGGCTTTCCCGAGAGCGACATCCTGCTCGGTCGACATGAAGAGACCGCTTTTCTCGCCGTTCGATATTGTGCCGCTCCGAGTAACACCGGCGCGGCGAAAAAGTCGATCCTGCTGCTGTCTCATCTCGATGTGGTTCCCGCACTGAAAGAACATTGGAAGCGAGATCCGTGCGAATTGCAGGAGGCCA
>JALRHE010000208.1 GCA_023253235.1 Steroidobacteraceae bacterium | reverse complement strand
ACTTGGTCGCTTCGACCTTTACGAACGGCGCCTTCGCGAGACGCGCTAGGCGGCGCGCAATCTCGGTCTTGCCACAGCCCGTCGGTCCAATCATCAGGATATTTTTGGGCGTTATCTCAGGACGTAGATCCTCGCGAACCTGCATGCGTCGCCAACGGTTTCGTAGTGCGATAGCGACAGATCTTTTAGCGGCATCTTGACCGACGATATGCCGGTCGAGCTCAGCAACGATCGCTTTGGGTGTCAGCTCGGCAGGTAATACGCTCATGATCCGAGCTCCTCGATCACGAGGTTACGATTTGTATAGATGCAGATATCGGCTGCGATGTTGAGTGAGCGCGAGACGATGTCGCGGGCGCTGAGCTCGGTATTGTCGATTAGGGCTTGTGCTGCAGCCTGTGCAAATGCCCCACCCGAGCCGATGGCGACGAGATCGTGCTCCGGTTCGATGACATCGCCATTACCGGAAATGACGAGTAATTTTTGTGGGTCGCCGACCAGTAGCAGTGCCTCGAGTCGGCGCAGTGCGCGATCGGAGCGCCAATCTTTGGCTAGCTCGATAGCCGCTCGAGTCAAGTTACCGAATTTATCGAGTTTCCCCTCGAAGCGTTCAAACAAGGTAAAGGCATCGGCAGTGCCACCGGCGAAGCCGCCTATGACTTTACCGTTACCGAGTAGCCTGACTTTGCGGGCGTTACCCTTCATGACGGTGTTGCCGAGCGTAACTTGACCGTCGCCGCCGATGGCGACGATGCCGTCACGGCGTACGCCGAGAATGGTGGTGCCGTGCGGATTGAAACCTTCAGCCATGGAGCTCACTTCTTTCGCGCCCGAGGATGGGCTTGGTCATAAATGCGGGCGAGGTGCTGAAAATCAAGGTGGGTATAAACCTGTGTCGTCGCGATATCGGCATGGCCGAGCAATTCCTGGACACCTCGCAAGTCCTGGCTGGACTCGAGCAAGTGTGACGCGAACGAATGTCGGAAAAGGTGCGGATGGACATGTACTGGTAATCCTTGGCGTCTTGCCCAGGCGGCGACACGTTTCTGGATGGTTCGGGCGCCGAGACGACGGCCATTACGGCCGACGAAGATGGCTTTTTCGTCGACTGGCGCCATCGACGGGCGTTCCGTCAGCCACGTTCGCAGGGCCTCACAGGCTTTTCGACCAACGGGCAGTATCCGAACCTTATTGCCTTTGCCAGTGACTCGCACAGTGCGATCGGCCAGATCGAGATCATGCAGATCGAGTCCCAACAACTCGGAGAGACGCAGCCCCGACGAATAAAAGAGTTCCATGACGGCGCGATCTCGTTTGGCGAGCGCATCGTCGCCGACGATCTCCAGCAGACGACTCATTTGATCAGCGTCGACGGTTCGCGGTAGTGGGCGGCGCGCTTTGGGTGCACGGACGTCGCCAGCCGGATTGTGTGGTATCGCACGTTCTCGCTGCAGATAGCGGAGAAAGCTTCTCGTTGCCGAGAGACGGCGTTGAATGCTGCGAGGGGCGAGTCCGGCGGCATGTGAGCGAGCCGCGAACGAGCGGATATGTTGCTCATCAACCAATATCCAGTCGTCGATTTTTTGCTGCTCACACCACTGAGCGAGAGTCTCGATCTCCCGACGATAGTTCAGGGTGGTGTGCGGCGACATTCTCCGTTCACGCGACAAGTGCGTGACGAATTTCTCGACCCACTCCAGTGCCGTCGGTTTCACGCCGCCTGCATGCGACAGCGCAACAGCGCTGCGCCGAGCAGCTCGCCCATTCGAGCGAGAAAATCGGTGCTCATCGCCGGCGTAAACCGCTCGGCATCGATGCTGCCGAGTGCCATGGCGCCGAGACTGGCGGCGGGCCCGATCGGCACGAGTGCCATCGAGGCGATGGATTCGGCTTCGTCGCCGAAGACGACACGTCGTTGCTCGAGTGCGAAGTGACCACAGCGCGTACGGGCAGCCGGCAACAAGGCTTCGATACCGGGACGTACTTCCGGATCGAGCAGCAGCCGTACCGAGACGATATCGAAATCGGTCCGCAACGAAGCGTGTACGCGCGTGACCAGATCGGCTTCGTTATGGGCTTGCATCAAGGACAGCGTGAAGTGATGCATACGCTCTGCGATGGCATCGTTTTCACGACCGACGCGAACCCACTCGGCGAGTTTTTCACGATTGGCTGCCTGACGTTCACGCAAGACCTTGATTTGGCGTTCCATCAAAGACACCGCACCATCACCGGTGTCGTGATGTAGCACGAGGTGATCGAGCACGTCCGGGTGCTTTTGTAGAAAATCCGGATGCTGCTTCAAAAACTCGACAACTTGCTCATCCTGCATCGATCAATCCTCGATTGAACCTTCGAACGCGACCACGGCGGGTCCCGTCATCCATAAATGTGATCCCGGGCCTTCCCAACGCAGTGACAAGCGACCGCCCGGTAGATCGATTGCAACGGTGGATGCGAAGCGTCCTTGGCGTCGGCCAACGGCCATTGCGGCGCAGGCGCCGGTGCCACATGCGAGGGTCTCGCCAACGCCGCGCTCGAATACACGCAAGCGCGCATGCTCTCGATCGACGAACTGCAGAAAACCGACATTGGTTTTTTGCGGGAACATCGGATGCGTCTCCAGTATCGGCCCGAGCTCGGCGACAGGAGCCGACTGGATGTCGGGAACCCAGATGACGATATGTGGATTTCCCATCGACACGCGCGTGAAACGAACCGTCGTAGCGTGGAGAGCAAGTTCGATTTCGTCATGGTCGAAAAAGCGCGGCTCACCCATGTCGACTGAGACGAGCCCCTCGTGTTC
>JALRHE010000176.1 GCA_023253235.1 Steroidobacteraceae bacterium | reverse complement strand
TCGATGACATCCTGGTTGTAGGTCGGTATCGGTTGACCGGCAGCGTCGGTTCGTACGGAGCCGTCGAGATTGAGCTGAACGAGACCGATGCTGAAAAGCTGCATCATCTCGCGCGCGTAGTTTTCATCCGGTCGAAGATTCGTGCCGGCGACGGCGCGCTGATTACCGAGCATCGAAAGATAGATACCCATCGCCGGATGCAGCGTCACCTGCTCCAACAAGTCGCGATAATTACCAAAGGCATTTCGCGCGAGCATGTCGTGGAAGTCAGCCGTCGCATTCGGCAAGTTCAGCAGTGCACCGATCTGCGATACGACAAAAATTTCGGACAACGCGAACGCGACGCGTTGGCGCAACTGATCTTCACCGCGCACTGCGTTCGCGAACCAGCTCTCGAGACGGACTGCATTCAAGCTGCCCACATTGAAGCCCGTGGGTACGGGATTCGGATAAGCCGCTTCGACGGCCGGCAACAGCAATGAGGTGGGTTTGGTGATTTGCGCATCGATCCAACGCGCGTAGGAATTCGAAGAGTCACCCAGTGCGATCAGTGCACGAGCCGTATCTTCGGTCGCACCGAAAGTCGCCTGGTTGAGAAAACGAAACGCATCGCTCGTTGTAACCGGCGGATTAGTCGGCGCAGCGCCGCTGCCGCCCAACGAGAAACTGGTCCCGGAGCCAGATCCGCCGCCGCCCCCACCGCAAGCCGTGAGTACCGCGAATAGCAAGCCAAGCAGTAGTCGCCTCATGCTACCGAGGCTATGTCGAATTGCTGAACTCTGGCTAGGGGGCTACAGCGAAAAGTTCACACGAGACGCAACAGACTTGTCGCGCGGTCAGGAGTGGAACTGTGCTGAGAGCAGATCGAGTCGCTGCTCGAACGCGTTACCGCTCGGTAACAACAAACAACCGGGCGGCACCTCTTCCGGCGACAACGAGCGCGCGGCAAAACCACCGACCCACACCTCGCACTTCCCGACCAGCAATTCGGTCAATTTGCGCAGTTGCTGCAGTGCCGGCACTTCGTTCTCGGGCATCACCAGAGAAACGAGCACCGCACAGGCATCGACTTCGAGCGCGAAACGAGCGATCTCCTCGGCGGGACAATCGACACCGAGGTAGTGAGTACGGAAGCGACGCGTCGCCGCGAGCCAACTGCACATCAAAATGCCGAGCTCGTGTCGCTCACCCGACAAGGTCGACAACACGAGACAGGGTCCGTTATCCGAGCGCAGGTAGCCGCGCGAGACCGAGATGATCAAACGACGGACGATGTCCGTCGTCATGTGCTCTTGGGCGATCGACACCTCACCGCGGTGCCAGCGTTCACCGACCTCTTGTACGAGGGGTACGAGGATCGTGTTGACCACTTCGTTAGGCGGCAGCAACGCAACAGCCGAGGTCAACACCTCTTCCACGCCGGACGGGTCGGAATGAGCGACCGCATCAAGTGCACGCTCGACGAAGGACTGACCGCGCGAAGGACCGGGACGGGCTTGCCCACCCGAATCGGCAACCAATTTGGCGAGCTCACCTTCGTCGAGAGCGGCGAGCCGGCTGATGGTGTGCCCGAGTTCGGTCGCCGTGCGCAGCAAACGCAATCGGGCCACGTCGGCAGCCGAGTACGTTCTTCGACCCGACCCATCGCGAGACGGTCGAACGACTTCGTACCGGCGCTCCCAAGCCCGCAAGGTTTCCACCGACAAGCCTGTCGCCTGCGCGACCGCCTTGATGGTGAATTGACCTGTAGATCCCATGGCTGCCGGTTTGTTCATCATTTGTCCATGTTGTGTACAGCCACTAGCTGTACAACATATTGACAAACTTCCGAGGCGATGTCACTATCTCCTCGTCGAATAGATTCGCGTACGCAGGATCGCGGTACGCCCCCACATATAAACGGAGTACTGCCATGATTCGCTCATTCACTCGCAAGGCTGCTTTCGCCGCCTGTTTGTCGTTGTTATCGGCCGCCTCGGCCTATGCCGGCAGCCCGACGGTTCTCGATGTCGCCAAGCAAAAGGGTAACTTCAACACCCTCGCCAAGGCCATCGAGGTCGCCGGTCTTCAAGACGCCCTCACCGCCCAAGGCCCGGTGACGATTTTCGCGCCGACCGACGAAGCCTTCGCGAAGCTGCCGCCGGAGCAGCTCGAGTCCCTCCTGCGTCCGGAAAACAAGGACCAGCTCGTGAAGATCCTCACCCGCCACGTGGTGCCGGGCAAGGCGCTCGAATCGGATGACCTCAAGCGCACTCGCAGCGCCAAAACCGAAGCCGGCGACGACGTTAAGGTCGAACTCGTGCGCGGTCGCCTGCGCGTCGACGGAGCCCGCGTAACGGGTGACTACAACGCCGCCAACGGCGTCGTCGTAGCGGTCGATAGCGTGTTGCTGCCGAACTGAGCAAGCCAACGCTCGGGTCACGGATGACCCGACAGCAGGGATGCTGAACGTCCATGGACGACACGGCCGGGTGGCGCAAGCCACCCGGCCGTGGACATTTTGGGGCCTGAAAATCTAATCCGCCTGGCGAGCAATCGCGTCATCGCCGCAGAGGCGGATTCGATCGCATCGCTAACATGGGCCGATGTTTCTCACTACGACAGTCGGCAGTCTGCCGAAACCCGATTGGCTCGCCGAGCCCGAAAAACTCTGGGCCGCATGGCGCCTCGACGCTGCTCAGTTACAGCATGGCAAACAGCGAGCCGCTCTCGAATGGCTGCGCGAACAAGAACGTGCTGGCATCGATATCGTCGGTGATGGCGAACAATTTCGAATCCACTTCGTGCACGGGTTCCTCGAAACACTCGAGGGCATCGACTGGAATCTGAAAACGCCGATGGGGATCCGCAACAATCGTTACGTCGCGGACGTACCGACGGTGACTGCACCGCTTAGACGCCGCGCTGCCGTTCACGTCGCCGATGCGGCTTTCATGCGTTCACAAACTACGCGCGCTTTGAAAGTGACGCTGCCTGGACCCATGACGATCTGCGATACGTTGGCGGATGCCCATTACGGACGACGCGCCGACATGGCCTTGCGTTTCGCCGAAATGCTCAACGAAGAAGCACATGAACTGGAAGCGGCCGGCGCCGATGTCATCCAATTCGACGAACCGGCTTTCAACGTGTTTCTCGACGAGGTGGGTGAATGGGGTATTGCTGCGCTAGAGCGTGCTATGCGAGGCCTCAAGGCGACGACCATCGTCCATATTTGTTACGGCTACGGCATCGAAGCCAATGTGAAGTGGAAGTCTTCGCTCGGTGACACGTGGCGCCAGTACGAAACCATCTTTCCCTGGATCAACTCGAGCAGCGTGCAGCAGGTATCGCTCGAGTTCGCCGGTTCACGCGTGCCACCCGATCTGATGCGGCTGCTGCCTGATAAAACACTCTTGGTGGGCGCGGTCGAAGTCTTGCCGGGTAAACTCGAGAGCGCGGAGGAAGTGGCTGCCAATATCCGAGCGGCGGCAAAACATGTCGACTCGGACCGCCTGATCGCCTGTACCAACTGTGGGATGGCACCGTTGTCGGCGGAGCTCGCTCGCGGCAAGCTGCACGCCTTAGGTCGAGGCGCCGTGCTCGCCCGTCGACGCTGAAGGAACCAAATGGATCTGCAGTTACGTGATAGCAAAGTGGTGTTGTGTGGCGCCACGGGCCTCCTCGGAAAAACCATTGCACTCGAACTCGCCCGCGAAGGTGCCCATATCGCGCTGCTCGGTCGAGATCCGAACGCTCTGGCGGCCTTGAAAGCCGAAGTCGAAGCCAACGGCTCACCCGGCGCGATCGCAATCGAATGCCAGCTCGATTCGGAAACATCGACCGATCACGCCATACACGCTGCGATCGAGGCACAGGGCGGTATCGATGTATTCATATTCGCTGCGGGAGCCGCTCAAGGCGGCATCTTCTGGGAGATGGACGATGTCACCTGGAAGAGCAATCTCGAGGTGAAACTCTTCGGCGCGATTCGTGCGTTACGGGCTGTTGCACCTGCGATGATCGCGCGTCGCGCCGGTCGTATCGTGATGGTGGTCGGAAACTCGGCGAAATTTCCGGAGCCGCGCATGTTACCGGGCGCTGCGGCCAATGCAGCACTGCTTGCCATCGTGCGCGGTCTTGCCGAAGAACTCGGCCCGCACGGAGTCTCGATCAATGCCATCAACCCGGGACCCGTGCGATCGCCCCGTTGGGATCGCTTGATGCAGGCCGCAGCTAGCCGAGAGGGTATCGACGTGACGGAAGCCGAAACACGATTCCTCGAAAAAACGGCGCTGCGTCGCTTAGGCTCTGCCGAAGAAGTCGCCACCCATGTCGTCTATCTTGCCTCGCCGCGTGCCGCACATTTGACCGGTACGTCCATCACCATCGACGGTGGGAGCACCAAAAGCCCATGACCGACCAACTCGGACCACGCGGGCGCATTGCGATCGTCGTTCCCTCCACCAACACGAGTTGCCAACCCGAATCCGAGCGACTGCGTCCGCGTGGCGTCACCAACCACATTGCCCGTATCAGCATCCGCGAAAGGCCGCTCACGAGCGAGCAAGCTTTCATGGAACACGTGCAAGCCATGCGCGACGGCATGCGCAGCGCAATCGACCAAGTCATCACTTGCCAGCCGACGCACGTGATCATGGGCGTCGCATTGGAAGCGTTCTGGGGCGGCGTCAAAGCGGCGGATGAACTGCAAGCAGAGTTGACTGCCCGAGCAGGCGTCGGCGTATCGATGGGCTCCACGGCGACCGTCGCCGCACTAGCAAAGCTCGGCGCGAAGCGTATCGCCGTGCTAACACCTCACCAACCACGCGGCGATGAGCAGGTTCGACATTATTTTGAAGAAGCCGGTTTTGTGATCCCGAGGTTGATCGGTCTCAAGTGCCCTTCGCCCGTACAAATCGCACACACCACGGCCAATCAGGTCATCGAAGCGCTCAAACAACTCGACGGTGACGACATCGATGCCATCGTACAGGTCGGCACCAACCTCGCCGCAATCGAGATTTGCGCACAAGCAGAACGATGGCTCGACAAGCCGGTGCTTGCCATTAATGCGATCACCTACTGGGATGCGCTGCGCCGCTCAGGTATCGAAGACTCGATTTACGGCTGCGGCTCGGTATTGGAACGCCACTGATGACGATCGACGCCGATGTCGTGATCGTCGGCGGCGGACCCGCCGGAATGGCGACAGCCTTGTTCTTGATCGAACACGGTATCGATGTGGTGCTGCTCGAACGCAGCGACAAACCCCACGCCGATCCACGCGCGGCCACCTATCATCCGCCGACGCTCGAAATGCTGGAAAAATCGGGCGTAACGGCTGAGCTGCACCAACGCGGCTTGATCGCCCGACACTGGCAATTGCGAGATCGACAAGCCGGGCTGATCGCAGAATTCGACCTTGCCGTACTCGGCGAAGACACCCGTTACCCCTATCGGCTGCAGTGTGAACAACACAAGTTGGTCGAGATGATGCAGCGACGTGTGATGCAATCCTCGCATTCACGAGTACTGCATGGAGTCGACGTCGAAGCGATCAGTCAGGACGAATCCGGCGTGACGGTACACGGTCGCCAAGCGACCGGTGACTGTCTCATCCGCGGTCGCTGGCTGGTGGGCGCCGACGGTGGACGGAGTGTCGTCCGAAAGTCACAAGACATCGCGTTTGATGGTTTCACCTGGGCCGAACGATTTCTGGTGATCACCACCGATTTCGACTTTGCCACGCAAGGCTATGCATTCAGTTCGTACACGATGGATCCCATCGAGTGGGTTGCCACATTCAAGATACCCGGCGATCGACCGCAGGGGCTTTGGCGCTGTGTCTTTCCAACACGTCCCGAAGAAGACGAAGTGGACTTGCTGGATCACACTCGCGCTGCAAATCGTCTTGCTGCACTCTCGTCTGCGACATACGGCAGCAAGATCGTACACACCAATCTATACGCAGTGCATCAACGAGTCGCGAAAACCTATCGTCGCAATCGGGTCGTTCTCGTCGGTGACGCTGCTCATGTCAACAACCCCTTGGGCGGCATGGGCCTGAACTTCGGCTTGCATGATGCTTATGAGCTGGCGCCGCGACTAGCTGCACTCGTCCGCGGTGAAGCAGATGCATCTACCCTCGATGTATACGATCGACGTCGGCGCAGCGTCGCCGAAAGTGTCTTGCAAGCCCAAACCATCGCGAACAAGAAACTGCTCGAAGAGAAGGATCCGTTGACTCGGGCAGCGCGACAACAGGAGCTACGTGATACCGCAGCGGATCCCGAGCGCGCTCGACACTATCTGCTACGCACCTCCATGATCGAAGGTCTGCGAGCCGCTGCCCACATCCGCTAAACTTTGACGGATGTCTCGACTCGGACGCTACGCTTGGCCTTCCGTGATCATCTTGTTGGTGGTCGCGGGCTTTTTCATCGACTTCATGCGCTTCGGTGGTCAATTCCGCGAGCTGAAGCCGTTACCCGCCACTTCTTGTCGCAGTATCGCACTCCCGGGTAGCGCGGAAGACCTGCAACTCGATCGCGGGCGTGGTATCGCCTATCTGTCAGTACTAGACCGGCGTGGCTTGGTCGAAGGACTCCCAGTGACGGGTCAGCTCATGCAGCTGGATCTGAACAACACCACGGCGCCAGCGATGAATGCGGCAATCTCGCTACCACCAGAGTTCCGGCCGCATGGCATGTCGCTCTATCGCATGGGTGATGGCGCGCAACGCTTGTTTGTCATTTCCCATCCGCCGGAAGCTCCGCACACCATCGAAGTGTTTGAGCAACGATCGAACGGTCTCTTTCAGCCGGTCGAAACCGTTCGCAATGCGTTGTTGGTCTCGCCCAACGCCATCGTCGGAGTGGGTCCGCGCCAGTTTTACGCAGCCAACGACAAAGGCGCCGGCGGACTACTGACTCGATTGCGTGAACTGCTATTTCGAGAGGGTTTCTCGACCATCGTCTATTTCGACGGCGAGCGGATGCGCGTCGTCGCGAGTGGTCTCAAGAGCGCCTCCGGTATGGCGATGAGCCCAGATGGACTGACGCTGTACGTCGCCGAAACGTTCGGACGCCGAGTCGCGATATTCGATCGGAACACCTCGAGCGGCGACTTGCGACTGCGCGAGTATCTCGTGATCGATGGTGCTCCAGACAACCTACAGGTCGACCCGACGGGGGATCTCTGGATCGCCGCCCATCCGAAGTTGCTCGATCTCGTTCGTCACTTTGCCGACCCGGAACACCCGGCGCCAACCCGCGTCATCCGCTACCGCACCCGTCCCGATGCTCCGCTGGTGGACGACCGAGTCGAAATCCGCGACATGTTCCTCGACCTCGGACAATCTGTCTCAGCTGGCAGCGTAGGCACACCTTTCGGGGGGCAACTGCTGATCGGTTCGATCACGGAGCCCAAAGTGTTGGCCTGTCGCCTGCCTGACAACGTCAGACCAGAGAATACCGGGGTCGCACCATGAAGCTGAACCGTCGCCAATTCGTCGTATCGTCGGCTGTCGCTGCCGCCGTCAGTGGTCTGCAGCCCATCGCGCATAGCGCGACCGGCTCCGGTGAGCTCGACGTCATCGTCATCGGTGCGGGTCTTTCCGGGCTCGAAGCAGCCCTGACGCTGGAAGAAAACGGATTGAAGACGCTCACCCTCGAAGGGCGCAATCGGGTGGGCGGCCGAGTCTTCACGATGTTCGACATACCGGGACATCCCGAAGCCGGCGGCAACAGCATCGCCAACGCCTACGGCCGCTGCATCGCCGCAGCAGCTCGCCACAAGATCGAGATCGTAAATCTCGCGCCGCGACTATTTGCCAATCGCGCCGGCCAAGAGCTGTTCTTGGGTGGGGAGCGTATTCCGATCAAAGAATGGGCGACTCATGCGCGCAACCCGTTTAGCGGCGAGATGAAAAAACTCGCCCCATGGAGCTGGGCTGACTCCATGTTCAAACAGCACATGCCGTTTCGGGACCTCGAAAACTGGCATGACGCGAAACACGCGCAATACGATATCTCGGTGCATGAGTTCCTGCGCTCGCACGGCGCCGACGACGCCATGATTCGTCTCGGCTTCGATACCAATATCGCCTACGGCACGACGGCACACGATGTCTCGTTGCTGCAGCAAGCGTTCTCCGATAATTGGCAGAACGTCAATCGGGGAGCCGTCACCGCATTCTCACGCACCGGTGCCGCCAACGTCGTACCGTCAGGCCCTGCGGCGCCGGGTACCCCGCCCGCAGGCGCCCCGCCGGGCCTGCTCATCGGTGCCTTCAAAGGAGGCAATCAAAACTTACCGATCGCCATGGCCAAGGCACTCAAAGGCGATCTACTCATGAACAAGCGCGTCGTCGCCATCAATGTCGACGATCGGAGCGCTGAAGTCGTATGTAGCGACGGCTCTCGATATCGTGCCAAAGCGGTCGTTTGTTCGATGCCGTTTTCGACACTGCGTCACGTGGCCATCTCACCGCTGCCTGAGCCGGTCAAAAGCAAGGCCATCCAAACGCTCGGTCATATACCGATCACGCAGTTTCATCTCGTCGCCAAAAAGCCTTTCTGGGAAATGGATGGCTTATCACCATCGATGTGGACCGACGGCCCACTCGGACTCGTCCTCGCTCAAAAATTTGGCAAAACCGATGAAGAGGTCACCAGTCTCACAGTTTGGTGTCGTGGACTCAACGGACTGTATGTCGACCGTTTCGGTACCGAAGCCGGCAAGCAGCTCATCATCTCCGAGTTCGAACGATTGCGGCCCGCATCGAAGGGCTTGCTCAGCGTCGCAGCCGTTCACTCGTGGACGGCCGATCCATTCGCTGCCGGTGATTGGGCGATCTTTCAACCAGGCCAAGTACGAGAACTTCGTGCTGCGATCGCCACGCCTCACCAACGGCTCTTCTTCTGCGGCGAGCATACGGCGATCGGCAGTCGCGGCATGGAAGGAGCGCTCGAGTCGGCTGAACGCGTCTCGCTGGAGGTTCTAGCT
>JALRHE010000110.1 GCA_023253235.1 Steroidobacteraceae bacterium | reverse complement strand
CCGAATGGCAGGGCGATGCGCGACGCGATATCACCGTGGAAGATTTGCTGCGGATGCACAGCGGCATCGAGTTGCCGCGCTTTGGTACCTGGAAGGCGACCAAGTTATTACTGGGCTCGGACTTGCCGGGCGCTGTCTTGTCGTTGGGTTACTCACGTAAACCCGGCGCCTACTTTGAGTACAACAACGCCAGTTCCCAACTCCTTTTGCTGCTGCTGGAGCGAGCGACAGGTCAGCACTATGCGGATTACCTCGCGTCGCGTCTTTGGCAGCCGTTGGGCGCCGCCGAAGCGGCTTTGTGGATGGATCGAGAGGGTGGGGTGCCACGCGGCTTCTGTTGTCTCTTTGCGAGCGCGCGCGACTGGTTAAGAGTGGGGCGGCTACTCGCGGCGGATGGCAAGGTGGGCGAGCGGCAGTTGGTGTCCAGCGAGTGGGTTCGGGCGATGAAGACGCCGAGTTCGACGAATCCCAATTTCGGGATGCACCTCTGGTTGGGTTCACCGCCGCAGAAGGAACGAAAGTACAACGACTACTCCGTCAAGGCGTTTCACTCGGCGAAATTTTTGGCTGACGACATCTATTACATCGACGGTTTCGGCGGGCAGCGGGTTTACGTCGTTCCATCGCGAGATCTGATTGTCGTGCGCACGGGCGTATCGCAGCTCGATTGGGACGATGCGCCGCTCATCAACACGATCATCCGCGCCGCCGATGAAGGAGCTTCCCCATGACACTGACCGAGTTGCACTCTGATCGGCTGCAGCGCCGTTGGTTGCGCGCGATCTCGATCGCGATCTTTGTCTTAGTGCTTTTCCAGATGTACCAATCGAGCAAGGTTGGGGTGACGCCGCGTGGCACGGCTGCGCGAGAAGCTTTGCAACACCTGCATGTCTCGAATGGTTTGACGATCTTCGTCTTGCTGTCGATTCGATCGTGGTTGGTCACGCGCCTGTCGGCCGAACCGTTTTCGAGTCGCATGTCGGTTGCGGCCGATGTGTTCGCTCGTCGCATCGTTGCCTTGTTGTGGTGGACGCTCTCGGCTTTCGTCGTCACCGGGCCACTGTTCGCGTGGAGCGAGGGACATGCCGTCAGTTGGTTTGGTTGGGTGACATTGCCCGCGATCGTGCCGGAGAGTTATCGGCTGTCAGTCACCTTCGGATATCTGCATAGCGCTACTGGCTTTCTGGTGATCGTCGCATTTGGTTTCGCCGTGCTGCTCGGTCTCTGGCAGTCACTGCGATATCGCGTGGCGCCATGGCGACTCTTGCCCGGTGTGCCGTGGTCTGCCGAGAACGGTCCGCGTTTGGCTATCGCAGGTACGACAACGCTCAGCTGGCCGACTCAAGGCGTGCATGCGGTGGTCATTCTCGCGATGTTGGCGCTCGCTGCTTACGCGCCGTATCGCATTTTCGGTGTCGTGCCGTTTACGACGGCGGCGCAACTGGTCGAGTCGGGCCCGCCGCCCGCAGTTGACCCGTATGCGGATGCGATCGAGCCGGTGGCGCTCACGGGGCAAGCACAGCAGGATTTCATGTGGTGCCGCTTCTGTCACAGCTTCGAGGCAAACGGGCCGCATGCCGTTGGTCCCAATCTGCACCGAGTGTTTGGTCGACGCGCGGCGAGTGCGGCGGGGTTCTACTACAGCGAAGCCTTCGTGACGGCCGGGCGTGACGGTTTGGTCTGGGACGAGCAGACAATAGAGCAGTTGATTGCCGATCCCGAACGCTTTCTCGGTGGCCGTCATCGCATGCGCTACAAGGCCATCACCGATCCTGAGGATCGGCGTCAAATTGTGATGGCCTTGAAAGCGGCTACGCGCTGAT
>JALRHE010000070.1 GCA_023253235.1 Steroidobacteraceae bacterium | reverse complement strand
CCTCGCTAAACACGATGAGAACTACATGCCGCCCGAGGTGGCCGAAGCCATCAAGAGCAAGCATGGTGGCGTAATGCCGGTCGATCCCGATCCGCGCAAAGCCAAACCAGAAACCTGAGGTCAAACGTGATCGTCGAACTTGGACATTTTGCGCTGGTGTTGGCTTTGCTGGCGGCGCTCTCGCAGTCGTTCTTCGGTTTGGTGGGGCCCGCGAAGGGTCAGGCCAGTTGGATGGCGGCAGTCAGGCCGGCGGTCTATGCGCAATTTGTGCTGACCAGCGTGGCGCTGGCTGCGCTCGTCTACGCGTTCGTCCAGAACGATTTCTCGGTGCTCTACGTCGCCTCGAATTCGAACTCGGCGTTGCCGCTCTTGTACCGAGTGTCGGCGGTGTGGGGCGCACACGAAGGTTCGTTGTTGCTGTGGGCGTGGATCCTCGTGGGATGGGCGCTCGCCGTGGCCTTGCTCTCGCGTTCCTTGCCGGTCGAGTTCGCGGCCCGCGTACTCGGTGTGATGGGTCTGATTTCGGTGGGCTTCCTGCTGTTTACGCTCGCGACCTCGAATCCGTTCGAGCGACTCTGGCCAGCCCCGCCCGATGGGCGTGACCTCAATCCCTTGCTCCAGGATCCGGCGCTCGCCGCGCATCCGCCCATGTTGTACGCGGGCTATGTCGGCTTTGCGGTGGCCTTTGCCTTCGCTTGCGCTGCGATGATCGAAGGCAAGCTCGATCAGCAATGGGCGAGGTGGATGCGACCTTGGACGACGATCGCTTGGGCATTCCTGACGGTCGGAATCGGCCTCGGCAGTTGGTGGGCTTATTACGAGCTCGGTTGGGGTGGCTACTGGTTCTGGGATCCGGTCGAGAACGCGTCCTTCATGCCCTGGTTGATCGGTACGGCGTTGATCCACTCGCTGGCAGTCACCGAGAAGCGCGGGCTTTTCAAAAGCTGGACGTTGTTGCTTGCGATCTTGGCGTTCTCTCTTTCGCTCCTGGGCACCTTCCTGGTTCGTTCGGGTGTCTTGGTGTCGGTCCATTCGTTCGCCGCGGATCCGACGCGCGGTCTCTTCATTCTCGCGTTCCTCGTCATCGTCATCGGCGGTGCACTGACGCTCTACGCTTGGCGGGCTCCCGTGCTCAAGAGCAATGCGGGTTTCGAGTTCACCTCACGTGAGTCATTCCTGCTTTTCAACAACATCTTGCTCGTCGTCGCGACGGCAGCCGTGTTCGCGGGCACGATGGCACCGTTGATCGCCGACTCGCTGGGTCTCGGCACGCTCTCCGTCGGTCGACAATATTTCGATCCCGTGTTCCTGTTGCCGACGTTGCCCTTGATCGCGCTTGCGGCGGTCGGTAGTCACTCGCTGTGGAAGAAGGGGCGATTGCGGGAGCGTCGCACCGGCATCCTCGTGGCGCTCGTGGCTGCTGCATTGCTCACCGCGGTGCTGGTGCTGGCCGTGTGGGAAGGCGCGAAGGTCCTGACGCCGATCGGATTCCTCGTCGGTGGTTGGTTACTGTTTTCGGCGTTGGTCGATCCGATCGATCGCTGGCGGCGTCGCCTATCGATGACGCCTGCCATCATCGGCATGACCATTGCGCATGCGTCGTTGGGTTTTTTCGTCATCTCGGTGACTGCCGTCGAGAGCTATACACGTGAGCGTGACATCGCGCTCGCGGTTGGTGAGTCGGGCACCGTCGGTGAGTTCAAATACGAATTGCGATCGCTCGAGCTCGTCGAGGGTCCGAACTACGACGCGTTGCGCGGCGAGGTCGCCGTCAGTGAAAACGGTAAGCCCATCAGCGTGCTGCATCCGGAGAAGCGCAACTACTGGGTGCAACGTCAGCAGATGACCGAGGCTGGCATCGACATGCAGTGGTCGCGCGATGTGTTTGCGGCCTTGGGCGAGGATCTGGGTGCAGGCCGCTGGAGCGTGCGGGCGCAAGTTCGGCCGCTGGTCAACTACGTTTGGTTGGCGGCGTTGTTGATGGCGATCGGTGGCGTCATCGCCGCGCTTGATCGTCGCTATCGCAAGCGTGGTGAGGCGACATGAATCGGTTTCTGCTGCCTGCGGGCATTTTTGCCGCGTTGGTCGCACTGTTGTATGTCGGCATCCAGCGTGCGCCCAACAAGTCGGTGATCGCCTCGCCGTTGATCGACAAGCCGGCACCGCAGTTCGAGTTGCCCGTACTCGGCTCGGCCGAGACGTTCGCGAACGAATCCATGCGCGGGCGTTGGTATCTGCTCAACGTTTGGGGAACTTGGTGCGCCGAGTGCCGTCGCGAACACGACATGCTGCTCGAGATCGCCAGTGGCGGCGAAATCCCGATCGTTGGTCTCAATTGGAAGGACGATCCTGCTGCGGCACAACAATGGTTGGAGCAGCTCGGTAATCCCTACGCAGTCATCCCGGCGGATCGCGAAGGTCGCGTAGCGATCGATTGGGGTGTCTACGGCGCGCCGGAGACTTTCCTAGTCGATGATCGCGGC
>JALRHE010000007.1 GCA_023253235.1 Steroidobacteraceae bacterium | reverse complement strand
CTTATTTATGTTGGAAAGGCCAAGAACATTCGCGAGCGTGTCTTGGCGCACTTTGGCGGAGCGACTCGCGATTCGAAGTCGCAGCGCCTAGCAGCACAGGTTCGGCGCATCGAGTGGACCGAAACTGCCGGCGAACTTGGCGCGCTACTACTCGAAGCGCAATGGGTACGGCAGTTCAAACCGGTCTACAACCGGCGCTTGCGTGGTGGTGGTGAACACCACACGTGGTTCGTGAGCGACGATGGATCGTCGCCCTTGTTGCAACGGCTCGAGGGACCTTTGCCTGATGGCGGCGATTGCTTTGGGCTGTTTCGAACCGTCAAGGCTGCGCGGACTGCGCTCACCACGATCGCGAGGGAGCGTCGCCTGTGCTTGAAGACGCTCGGGCTCGAGACTTCCGGGGCGGGCAGCTGTTTTGGCTATCAACTCGGTCGGTGCGATGGTGCGTGCGTGGGCGGTGAATCTCTGCAGAAACATGCGTTACGTTTGAAGCTCGCACTCGCTAAACACAAGCTGAAAAGTTGGCCGTATGCCGGGCCGATCCGTATCGAGGAGCGTAACGCTCAGGGTCGTATCGAGTGGCATCATGTCGATCGTTGGCAATATCTCGGAACCAAGACCGTCGACGGCGAGCGCGCCAACGAATCGGCTTTCGATCCGGACGTTTATCGCATCCTCGTGCGGCATTTGCGTGCGGGATCCCGCTATCTGCGTATTACGACACTGGACGAGTCCGGTTGGATGAACCTCAATGAATAATCTGGATATCCGTCAGTTCCTTGCTAGCGTACCGCGCGGCTTCGGTGACTTGCTCGCGCGGGAGCTCGAAGCCCTCGGGGCTACCGACATTCGCGAGCGAGGTAACTCGGTCGCCTTCACCGGGTCGTTGGAGGTGGCGTATCGGTTGTGCTTGGAATCGTGGGTGGCGAGTCGCGTCTATCTCGAACTGGTTAGGTTCGAGGCTGCCGACGATGCGGCCATTCACACGGCACTCAAAGCCATCGATTGGCGTCGACACATCGATCCCACTGCAACGCTCGCTTGCGAGTGGAGCGGGCGACATCCTGCAATCAATAACACCCACTACGGCACGTTACGTTTGAAGGACGCGATTTGTGATGCTTTGCGCGATACGGTGGGTCTGCGCCCGGATATCGCAACGCACGAGCCGGGCGTTCGCGTGCATGCGCATGCCGTTGGCACGCGCGTCACGGTGTCGCTCGATTTGTCCGGCGAAGGTTTACATCGACGCGGCTGGCGAGGCGATACCGGTGAGGCGCCGCTGCGCGAGAACATGGCCGCCGGCATTCTCGTACGAGCAGGCTGGCCTAAGCTCTCGGCCGAGGGCGCGGCCTTTTTAGATCCCATGTGTGGCTCGGGCACACTCGTCATCGAGGCCGCACGCATGGCGGCCGGATTCGCCGCGAATTATCGACGGCGGTACTTCGGTTTCCTGCGTTGGAAGGGTCATGACGATGCGCTTTGGCAGCGGCTGGTTGCCGAGGCAGACGTGCGCGCTCGGCAAGGGTTGCAGCGATTGATCGACTCGGCGACGATTTTTTGGGGTCGTGATCAGGATGCTCGCGTGCTCAAGGACGCCAAGATCAATGCCTCGCACGCCGGTGTCGCTGAGATCACCGACTTCGCGGTTGGTGCTCTTGCCGATACGCGTCGTCCCTCGAATTCCGCGACGGGCTTACTCTGTACCAACCCGCCGTGGGGTCAAAGACTGGGTGATCTCGAGACGGCGCGAGCCGTGCACCGGGAACTTGGTCGTGTGTTACGTGAGGAGTTCCAGGGTTGGCAGGCGGCGATCCTGACCGGAGACGCCTCGCTCGGACTCGAGCTTGGTCTGCGTGCGCATCGAGTGCACACGGTTTGGAATGGCGCGACGGAATGCCGATTGCTGCGCATCGAGATAGCAGAGCGGGCAGAGCGGGATCTTCGTCCGAAGGCGGGGCTGCAAATCGACGCGGATCTCGCGACGACGCCGGGTGCCACGATGTTCGCCAATCGCATCCGCAAGAATCTCAAAAGTTTGTCGGCATGGGCACGCCGCGAGCAAGTTACCTGCTACCGAATCTACGACGCCGATATGCCCGAGTACGCCTTTGCCATCGATCGGTATGCTGCCGCGTCAGAGGCGCCAGTTTGGCTCGTGGTGCAGGAGTATCAGGCGCCTGCCGATATTCCCGAGGAGACCGTTCGTCGGCGTCGCAGTGAGGCGCTCGCCGCGCTCGTGGCGGCGACGGGCGTGCCCGCCGAGCACATCCATCTGAAAACTCGCCGGCGTATCAAGCGTGGCGACCAATACACCAAGCGTGACGAGCGCGAAGAGTTCCACGTGGTCGAGGAGGATGGCCTGAAGTTTCGTGTGAACTTCGTCGATTATCTCGATACGGGGCTCTTCCTCGATCATCGTCCGACTCGCTCTCGTTTGCGTCGTGCCGCTGGCGGCAAACGGTTCTTGAACTTGTTCGGTTACACGGGCAGCGCCACGGTACACGCGGCAGCCGGGTCGGCTCTGTCGACCACGACGGTCGATTTATCGGCGACCTACCTCGATTGGTGTCGACGCAATCTGGAGCTGAATGGTCTTTGGGGTGAACGGCATCGACTGATTCACGCGGACGTGCGCGAGTGGTTGAGCGACGCCGCGAGACGTGAAGAGAGGTTTGATCTGATCTTCTGCGACCCACCGACTTTTTCGAACAGCAAACGAATGGAAGGCGTGTTCGACGTGCAGCGCGATCATGTCGAGCTGCTCGATGCCTGCATGGCGATTTTGGCCGAGGGAGGCCTGTTGGTCTTCTCGACCAATGCCCAGCGTTTTCGACTCGACCCTGTGTTGGAGCAACGCTATCGCATCGAGGATGTCACCGAGCGCACGATCCCGCCGGATTTCGCCCGCAATCGACAGATCCATCGCTGTTTCGAGTGCCGTGGCGTGGACAGGCCGCGTCGGACGCTGGCACTCGATCGCCCCCGCGCGTAACGTGTTCCCATGATGCGATTTTTCTTTGGACTCATTCTCGTTGCCGCTTCGTTGGTGGGTTGTGGACGCTCGGGATCCGATGCGCCCCCGGCTGCTTCATCCTTGACCGTCACCGTGACCAATCCGGTCACGCGCTCAATCACGCGCGAGGTCGCAGCCTCCGGTTCGGTCGCGCCATGGCAGGAGATGATTCTCGGTGTGGAGGTGACGGGTCTGCGCGTTGCCAAGGTTTTGGTGGAGCCTGGTGATCGCGTCGTGGCGGGGCAGCCGCTCGTCGAGCTCGATCGACGCACGCTCGAGGTGCAGGCCCGACAGGCCGAGGCCAATTTGCTGCAGGCGAGGGCTAGTGCAGAGCTCGCGGCCTCGCAGGCTAAGCGCGGCGAATCGTTGCTAGCTCAAAAATTGATCTCGACCAGCAATTTCGATGAGCTGCAGGCGAATCGATCGCGTGCTGCGGCGCAAGTGGGGGTGGCCGAGGCGGCGCGCGACGAAGCGGCGCTGCGTTTGGGGTTTGCGACTTTGCGCGCGCCCGATGCGGGTGTGATTGCAGTCCGTCGCGTGCAACCCGGGCAGGTCGTCACCGCTGGCAATGAGTTGTTGCGACTAATTCGGCGTGGTCGACTCGAATGGCGTGCGGAGATCGCTGAGCGCGATATCGGTCGTCTGAAAATCGGCGCAAAAGTCGTGCTGCGTGCACCTGATGGTGAGAGCGTCGCCGGCGTGGTTCGCGCGGTATCGCCGGGCGTCGATCCCCAAACGCGCACGGGAGTGCTGTTTGCCGATCTTCCGGCACCCGGGCCGCTGCGCTCGGGCATGTTCGTCGAAGGTCGATTACAGGTCGGCACCGCAGACGTGATGACGGTCCCGCGAGAGTCGGTGGTTTTTCGCGACGGCTACTCCTACCTATTCGTGTTGGGTGATGGCGGTGTGGTTTCACAGCGTCGGGTCGATACCGGCGGTATGCAAGGCGATTTCATTGAGCTTCGCAGCGGGCTGAATCCTGCAGAAAAAGTCGTCGTACGCGGGGCTGGTTTTCTGAGCGATGGTGATGTCGTCAAGGTCGTCGAACCGAAGACACCGGAGCAAGCGGCGTCGTGAATCTATCCCTCTGGGGCATTCGCTATCCGCTGCCGTCGGTACTCGCCTTCGTCCTGTTGACGGCGGCGGGCTTCTGGGGATGGCACAAGCTGCCCATCTCACAATTGCCCGATATCGCGCTGCCGACGATCCAAATCACCGTCGGTTTGCCGGGGGCGGCGCCCTCGACGCTAGAGACTGACGTAACGCGCAAGGTCGAGGATGCAATTTCGAGCATTCCCGACATCGACAAGATTACCTCGGCCGTCAGCGAAGGCACGTCGATCACCAGAGTCGAGTTCGAACTGGGGCGCGACCTCGACGAGGCGCTCGAGCAGGTGAAGGATGCCGTTGCACGTGTGCGACGCGACCTGCCAGCCGATATCAACGAGCCGACCATCCAAAGAATGAACTTGGTCGGCGGTACGCTGATTGCGTTCGCTGTCGAATCCG
>JALRHE010000405.1 GCA_023253235.1 Steroidobacteraceae bacterium | reverse complement strand
TTCGGACGCATCATCAACACCGCCTCGCAACTGGCCTATAAGGGCGCACCCGGATTCACCGCCTACACCGCAGCCAAAGGCGCGATTCTCTCGTTCACGCGTAGCGTGGCGCTGGAGATTGGCGCGCGCGATATCACCATCAACTGCGTGGCGCCAGGCGCTACGCGCACGCCGATTCTCGATGACGTACCCGCCGACGTACTTGAAGAAATTCGCAAGGCGATTCCGCTCGGTCGTATTGCCGAGGTCGATGACATCGCGCCAAGCTTCGTGTTTCTCGCTAGCGATGCAGGACGGCATTATCAGGGTCAATGCATCAGCCCCAACGGTGGTGACGTTTTCCTGTAACGGCGACGTCAGATTCGTCACAGCTCTCCGATGGCCTTGAGCAAACGCAAGCGTGCGATCGACGCATCGAATACGGCATCTGCCGCATGCCCCTCTGCGGCCGTCTGCAAGGCGATCGCCTCCAACACCTGAGTGTTGGTGACAAGACTCTCCGTGTACAGCTCACGAGTGATCCGAAGGTTTTCATTAGCCTCGGCGATAGCATCACGAGTCAGCGCCACACGCGCATCGGCCGCCTCGATACCGAGTTGAGCTTGCTGGACTTCGAGGCGAACGATCGACTCCAACTCATTGCGCCGCTGTCGTATCGATTCGCTCGAACGTCGCAAGGCCGCAGCTCGATGTCGCGCCTGTCCGCCATCGAATAAGGCCCATCGAAGGCCAACACCCACCATCGTGAATTCTTCGCGATCGAGCACTGTGTTTTCGAGTTGCTGATAACTCGCCGTCAAAGCGATGGTTGGCAGCATCTTTCCGAACTCCGCGCGCGACGCAGCCTGCAAGGAGTCGGCTCGCGCACTCAGCCCGCCAAGCTCACCGCGTTGCCTTACGGCGCGCTCCTGTAAAGTCGCCAACGTTGTATCCGTCGCCTCCAAGATAGCGGGAGGTACCGCCTCGAGTTCGACGACACGGTCGAGCGGCTCGCCCAAGTGTCGGTTGTAGTGACCGAGTGCCGTGGCAAAGCCAAGCCGGGCACGCGCAAGTTGCTGTTTGGCGCCGGAGGCGGCCACACGCGACGCCAGTAAATCGGTGTTTGCTCGCGCCTGAACCTCAACCATGGCCGTCACATCTCGCAGATGGGCCTCAAGCGCGACCACACTCGCTTCCGCGGCGCGTAAGGCACGCTGGCTGCGCAAAACCCCAAGGTAACTCTCTGCGACGGCCAGCTTGAGATCGGCACGAGCGCGACGCTCATCGGCTTCGGCGGCCTCACGAGCTGCGCCTGCGGCCTTCACACCGGAGGACAAGCTACCGCCCGCGAAAATCGGCAAACTCAGTTGTGCATTGCGCATGACGAAATCATCGCCATCGAAGATACGCGGCGAGACGAATGCAAACTCGGGAGTGACGATCGACAACGCGGGGGCATCTGCCATCTTCGTATAAGAAGCACCAACCTCGATCTGCGGCAAACGGGCTGCTCTCGCCACCCGCTCACCGGCACGTGCGGCTTCGGTATCCAGACTCACCGCCGCCAGCCCAGCATCCGTTGCGAGCGCCTTGCTCCACGCCTGCGACAACGACTCTGCCGCATTGAGACCAACAGGAAAAAAGCCCGCCACCGCCAGCCATAGCCAGACTCGGGATGATGAGTGATGCATCAGGATTTTTTCTCTCGCAAGGAAACGATGCCAAGCGCTTTCAGCACGTACGTTTCGTAGACGGGCGTTAACGAGCCTGTCCTCACTTTACGCAGGAAATACTTTTCGAAAGCGATCTTCGCCAAATGAACCCACTTGCCTGCCTTGGCCCACGTCACGTTACGTGGCGGGATCTGCGGGAGAGCAACGAATGCCGCACCGGTATCACCAAAGTCCGCGAGACAGATCGCATTCCAGGTCGCACGGGCGTCCGCCGGCTTGCCTTTGATATCGGCGACGATATTTTCGCAAATCGCACTGACCATCGACTCGATCATATAGCCGGTCTTCGGTGCGCCGGTGCCGACCGGTGTTACCTCAACGGGTGGGATAGCCACACAGACTCCCGCCGAGAAAATGTTTCGGTAAGCCTTCGACCGTTGATGCTCATCGATCAACACAAATCCGCGTGGGTTACATAAGTTCGGCACGGCTGCCACCGGGTCGACACCCTTGAACGCCGGCAAGATCATCGAAAACTTGAACGGCAAGACGTGTTCCTTCTTGGGCTTGCCCTCCTCGTCCATCTCCGTGAGAAGAACCTCGCCGGGTCTCACTTCCGTGATCTTGGCGTTCGTCACCCACTTGATGTGACGCTGACGCAATTCAGACTCCATGAGCCCCTTGCTGTCACCCACGCCACCCAAACCCATGTGGCCGATATAGGGTTCGCTCGAAACATAAGTCATCGGCACGCGATCGCGTATTTTTCGCTTGCGCAGATCTGCATCGAGAATCATGGCGAATTCGTAGGCTGGACCGAAGCAACTCGCGCCCGGTGCCGCGCCGATCACGATCGGACCCGGGTTCATCAAAAACTCTTGATATGCCGCCCAGGCGATTTCCGAGTGCTCGTGCGTGCAAATCGAATGCGTGTGACCACCGTGGGGACCAAGGCCCGGCACCTCCTCGAAAGAGAGCTTGGGGCCTGTTGCGATGACGAGATAGTCATAGTCGAGTCGATGACCTGCCGCTGTCGTCACGTTGTTGCCCGGCGCATCGATCGTGACGACTTTCTCCGAAATCCACTGAATACCTTTCGACTCGAGCGGTTCGCGCATCGCGACACGGGTTTGTTCGGTCTTTCGCCAGCCCACTGCGACCCACGGGTTCGAAGGAGTGAACTCGAAATAGGGCGACGAGCCGAGCAAGGTCACCCGGTGCTCCTTGCCTAATTTCTTGCGTAGTTCGAATGCGGCCGGAACGCCCCCAATCCCGGCACCCACAATGACGATGTGAGCCATGTCAGTTCCTCCTAGAGAGGTAGGCGAAGTAACCCACTGGGATGACGACGAGCGTCAAGACGGTGGAGACAAAAATTCCGAAGATCAACGAAATCGCCAGGCCATTGAAGATCGGGTCATCGAGAATGAAAAAGGCGCCGATCATCGCCGCGAGCGCCGTCAACGCGATTGGCTTTGCGCGCACCGTCGCTGCGGCCACGACCGCATCGGCCAGGTCTCTACCGCCGGCGCGCTCGGCATTGATGAAGTCTACGAGCAAGATCGAATTGCGCACGATGATGCCCGCCAGCGCGATCATGCCAATCATCGAGGTAGCCGTGAACTGAGCACCGAGCAGTGCATGACCGGGCATCACTCCGATGATCGTGAGCGGAATGGGAGCCATGATGATAAGTGGCACGAAGTAGGAACCGAACTGCGCGACGACGAGCAAATAAATCAGCACCAGACCTACCGCATAGGCCGCACCCATGTCGCGGAAGGTCTCATACGTGATCTGCCACTCACCGTCCCACTTGATCGCGAGCTCCGCAGGATCATCGGGCGATGCGACGAAATGCTGCACGGGTTCGACACCATTGATCTTGCGCCCGTCGAGCGCGCCGATGATGCTGAACATGCCGTAAAGTGGGCTATCCAGTTTGCCCGCCATATCACCCATCACGTAGGTGACCGGCAGCAAATTCTTGTGGTGGATTTCACCATCCCAAGGAAGCTCGCGCGCCGTCGCCACAGCACCGAGTCGAACTCGCGCACCGGATTGCGATCGCAGCTCCAGAGCTAGCAGATCTTGAACTTGAGCCTTGTCGCCGAAGGGCAATTCGAGCCGTACCGGCACTGGTTCTTGTCCACCACCGACTCGAAGATAGGTGGCATCAAAACCAACTACCGCCGCAGAGATAATCTCGGCGATTTGCTGTTGGCTCACACCGAGCAACGCAGCTTTGTTGCGATCGACCTCGAGCACCCAGCGTCGCGCCGAAGAAGGCATGGTGTCGTCGATATCGACGATATCGTCTGTGGCGTCGAAGACGGATCGCACTTCTCGAGCGAGTGCGACCCGCTCCTCGGCACTGGCGCCGTAGATCTCCGCAACGATCGGTGCTTGCACCGGCGGTCCCGGCGGCACCTC
>JALRHE010000394.1 GCA_023253235.1 Steroidobacteraceae bacterium | reverse complement strand
TCGTTTTGCTACTCGTGCTGTCGATCGTGATCGGGCTCGCTGCATGGCGCTGGTTGCCCGAGACGCGCGTCTTCAGAGCCGATTCTTTGACTTTGAAGGAAGTGGGACGAGCCTCGGCCAACTTGTTACGCAAGCGCGCGTTTCTCGAATGCGCCGTCGATGCTGGCGTGATTTACGCACTCTATCTCGGCTTCATCACGCTCGCTCCTTATGTCATGAGCGACATGCTCGGCAAACCGGCGACCGACTTTGGTCTGTATGTGTTTTTCTTATCGTCAGGATACTTTCTCGGCAATCTTTATGTCTCTCGTCTGCGCGGACATGCGAGCATGGAGCGAGTTGCGCGTTTCGGTATCCTGCTGCAGGCGGGTGCTGCATGCCTGGCTTTCGGCTTCGTAGCGGTGGGGCTCACCCATCCGATCTATTGGTTCGTGCCGATGTTCCCGCTGGCGCTCGCCCAAGGCTTGGCGTTGCCGCACATCACCGCCACCGCTGTTCGGCTCGCCCCAGGCTATGCTGGCGCCGCCTCGGGCCTGATAGGCTTCTCGCAACAGGCGATGGCCGCACTCGCAGTACAAGCGGTGGGATTCATGCCGACCGATACGCCCGTGCCGATGCTGGCGTTTTGTGCAGCGCTGTCGCTGATATCGTTGGTGATGTCCTTCATGCTGGAGAAGGCGATACAAGCGCCGGAAAATCGAAACTGAGGAGATGCCGTGACATGTTCCAAGCTGCTCGACTGGGCGTCATCGCCCTCACTCTGATGTTGACCTCCATGACAACGATGGCAAGCGAAAAAATGTCTACGCCGCGTGCTGCGCAAAAGCCCCATACGGTCAAATCGCCTTTCGGCGAACGGCAGGATCCTTGGTATTGGCTGCGTGACGACGAACGCCAGAACCCAGAGATGCTGGCATATCTCAAAGCCGAGAACGACTACCTTGCCGCCGTTATGGCGCCGCATCGAGAAGTCGAGCAGAAAATCTACGATGAGATCATCGGTCGCTTGAAACAGGACGACTCGTCCGTTCCGCAGCGACGCAATGGGTACTGGTATTACTCTCGCTACGAAACCGGCAAGCAATATCCGATCTATGCCCGCAAGAAGGGCTCGCTCGATGCGACTGAAGAAATCATCGTCGATGGCAATGAGCGGGCGACGGGCCGGGAGTTCTATCAGTTGGCAGAACTGGAAGTCAGCGTTGATGGGCGATGGGCCGCCATCGCGGAAGACTTCGTCGGACGCCGACAATACGAAGTGCGAATCAAGGATCTGCAATCGGGCGAATTTTTGCCGGATGTCTTGACCAATGTCGAAGCGAATCTCGCTTGGGCCAATGACAACGCCACCTTGCTCTACATCCGTAAGGACCCACAGACGCTACTCGGCAATGCCGTCTACAAGCATCGACGCGGAACGGAAATGGCGTCCGATCAACTCGTCTACCAGCAGGAAGACGACAGTTTCTACATGGGGATCGGCAAGTCGAAGACGGATCGGTTCCTATTCATCGTTTCGCAAAGCACCGTTTCGTCGGAGTACCAGTATGCCGATGCCAACGATGCGACACTGTCGTTCAAAGTTGCTTTGCCCCGCGAGCGTGATCATGAGTATCAGCTCGAAGATATCGGTGATCGATTCATCATCCGAACGAACTGGCAGGCCAAAAACTTCCGCATAGTCGAAGTGCCGATCGCAAAAGTCGCGGACCGCAGCAGTTGGCGCGACGTGATTGCTCATCGGGGCGATGCGTTCATCGACAGCTTCGAGGCTTTCGATGGTTTCTTGGCAGTCTCCGAACGTTCAGGTGGTCTACAAAACTTGCGCGTTCACTCTTGGAGCACCGGCAAGTCTTACTTGATGGATGCTGCGGATCCCGCGTACACCATGTACTTGGGTAACAATACGGAATCGAATACCTCGTTGCTGCGTTACGTCTACACCTCACCGACCACGCCAGCCACCACCTACGACTACGACGTCACCACCGGCAACAAGAAGGAGCTCAAGCGTGAGCCCGTGCTCGGCGGATTCGACAGCGCCAACTACGTAGCCGAGTATCGGTGGGCAACGGCTCGTGATGGCGCGAAGATTCCTGTCACGTTGCTTTATCGGCGCGGTACGTCACTCGATGGAACCGCGCCTCTCTACCAATCTGCTTATGGGTCCTACGGCTCCTCGACCGATCCGACCTTCCGATCCACCATTCTGTCTCTCGTCGATCGCGGCTTCGTCTATGCGATCGCGCATATCCGTGGTGGCCAGGAAATGGGGCGGTACTGGTACGAAGACGGCAAGCTGCAGAAAAAGAAAAATACATTTACCGACTTCATCGATGTCACGCGCTATTTGGTTGCCAACAAGGTAGCCGACCCCAAGCGAGTATTCGGTATGGGCGGTAGCGCGGGGGGCCTGTTGATGGGTGCCGTCGCGAACATGGCACCCTCCGACTACAAGGCCTTGGTAGCGCACGTGCCGTTCGTCGATGTTGTGACGACTATGCTCGACGAGAGCATTCCGCTCACCACCAACGAGTTTGACGAGTGGGGTAACCCAGCAGCCTCTAAGGAGGCGCATGACTACATGCTCTCCTACTCGCCCTACGATCAAGTCGAGGCCAAAGATTATCCAGCCATGCTCGTCACCAGTGGTCTGTGGGATAGTCAGGTTCAGTATTGGGAGCCCACCAAATGGGTTGCGAAGTTACGCGTGACCAAGACTGACCAAAACCCCCTACTTCTGCGTACCAATATGGAAGCAGGGCACGGCGGTAAGTCGGGTCGATTCGAGCGCTATCGCGAAATCGCCGAGGAGTACGCGTTCATTCTCTGGCAAGCAGGCCTGTCGAAACCATGAATCAAGACGGGTTAACGCTCGGGCGGTTTCACGAGATCAGTGTTTCAACGGACAACCTCGCCGAATCGCTGCAGTTTTACGAATTGATGGGGTTCGCCGCGAGTCAGGTGGAGCCGATTTGGCCGCATCCCTACGCGGTCGTAAGCCTCGGGAGTCTTGTCGTTGGCTTGCACGAGTACCGCTTCCCGTCACCCTCGATCACCTGTGTGCATCAAGACATCATGGGCGCACTGGAGTCGTATCGAGATGCCGGAGCCGTGATCGCTTTCGCCAAAACCGAGCCGGGCCAGTTCAAGGAGTTCGGCTTTCGCGATCCAGCAGGACACATGGTCACATTGCTTGAGAGAACAACCCATCGCGCCGATGCGGTCGACCCACACGGCAGCAGTCGTACTCTCGGGCGATTCGCCGGATTCAGTCTTCCGTCAGCAGCCCCCGAAATCTCAGCGGGGTTTTGGCGCGCGCTCGGTGCAACGCCGCTCGCCATGCCGTCAGTCGATTCGCGCGTATGGCCCGCTGCTTTGCTCGATGCGGCGGGACTGACGATCGGCATTCACGATGAATCATGGCTCGACAAGCCTGCACTGGTGTTCCAGCGCGCGGGTGCTGCCGAGCGTACTGTCTTCGAATCTCCGGAAGGTGCTCGACTAGTCGTGATCTAGCGCTGCACGGTGGAATGCAGTCGACGGCGAATGCCCTCTGCCAAACGTTGCAGAGCGCGCGGATTCTGTAACAGAAACAACGATGGCTCGATGAGTTCGAGCTCCATCAACACCGGCATACCATCGAGTCCCGGCGCAACATCGACGCGTGCATATAACAGCCGATCGGCAATATCGCGCAACGCGGCGTGGCCGAGCGCAAGCTCGGTGCTCGAGATCGGCAGCGCTTCGGAAACGCTTTCGGCACCGTCGGCGAATCGGGGTGATTTACGTACCGCATGGGTGAACTCACCATCGATCCATACCAGCGCCCGCTCGCCGTGCCCCTCCACCGAAGGCAGATATGGCTGAATCAGAACGTCACGCTCTTTACATAGCTTCGAGAAAACCGCACTGCTACGCGGCTCATCTACGCGCAATCGATGTGTCTCGAAGGAGCCCGCTCCGACGGCGGGTTTGATGACAACATCCGTCCAAGCCGACGCTGCCACGATTTCCGCCAGTTCCTGCAGATCACCGCGACGCGCCAAAATCGTCGGCGTTACCGGGATGCCGCGCAGCTGCAGATCGAGCAAATAACTCTTGTGGACGTTGCGTCGAATGACATCAATCGGATTCCAGAGCGGCGCGCGCGCAGATGCTGCCTCAGCCCAGCGCAGAAATTCTTCGACGTGATGAATGTAGTCCCAAGTCGAGCGAATGATCGTCGGTGTCGCGTCGGCGGAATCGATATCTTCGCGCCAGGGTGTCATGCGAGCATCGACTCCCACCTCACGCAAAGCGTCGAGCAAGAGAAGCTCGTCGACGTCGGGCTCCGGCAGAGGCCGACACGTCGCTATCTTGAGTGACATCATGATCGATTGGTGCTCTGACGTAGCAGTATCAAACCGAAAATCATCACGCCTAGATTAACCGTTCCGATCAAGAAAAACGGCGCACTCCGATCGACCAAGTCGTACAACCAACCGCCGAAGGCCGTCGTGAACAGGATTCCGAAAGAGGCAAATATGCCAGCGAGGCCAAAGACGGCGCCGCGTACATCGCGAGGTGCTTCCTGGCCCAGCACGGTCTGACTCGCAATGATGGCGCAGATCTGGCCCATGCCCAGCATGATGGCAACAGGAACGATCCAGTCGCTCGACGGGTCTCCCACAAACCCACCGGCCATATAGCCGGCGCCAGCAATCAGCATGGCGATGACGCCTGCAGCGATCCGGTTCAACCGATCGAGTAATAATCCGAAGAACACGGCGAAGATCAGTGCCGATACATTGGCGATGACAAACGGTCGCGTTGCTGCGGAGACGGCCTCACCGACCGTCTGTCCGTTGGCAATAGCCGTTTGCTGCAGCCGTGCACTGAAGAACGTGCCGATCACAATTCGATCTGCAAAAGAAACAAACTGCAGCAGGTAGGCGAACCAGATCCGCGGATTCGATCGTGCTGCCGCCAAACCCGCACGCAGCAACTGCGCAAGCGGCTCACGCTCACCGATTTCGCTAGGCGTGCCACGCCGCAGCCCGCTCCAACAGACAAGCGCGGACAGTACGCACAGCGCAGACGCCAAGCCCAGCGTGATTTGTCCGGCCGTGATCGCGTCCATTCCATCCGCTGCGAGGCGTTGCGGAAACTTGCCGAGCACCAGTACGGCCAAGGTAGCCCCAAGACCCTGACAGAATCCGGTGATGCCAACGAACAACCCACGGGACTCTTCCCTCGGCGTATCTGCGAGGACCGTTGCCATCATGCAACCGACGGCTGCGACGCCAACTGCGAAAAAAAGCGAACATGCCAACAGCTGCGGTACGGTTCTGGCTAATGGATAAAGAAAAAATCCGACGGCAAGCCACAGGAATCCTAAGGTGTACACCGGTCGACGGCCGATCTTGTCGGACAACGCTCCGAAAGGTGCAACCAAGAGCAGCGACAACAACTCGTTGCTGAACCCGAGTAGACCGAGCACCCGTCCCTGCTCATCGCTCGGCACCTTCAAATTGGCATTGAGCAAATAGGGCTGTATGAAGCTGATGAACGCCAGCATGCCGACAGTGATCATGGCGGCCAGCAGATACGATCTCGCGTTCCATGCGCTGTAGCCCGGCGCGAGACTCACAGGGCCGAGACGTTGCGCGGGTAACACGTCATTCATGAGCTTCGGTTACCCGTCATCCGGCTCGTCAACATGATTGCTGCTGTCGAGAGGAGAAATCCTGGCACCAGTTCATAGAGTTCAAAGATGCCGCCGAGCGGTGCCACTTGCTTCCAAAGCACGACCGTCATGCCGCCGACGACGATACCAGCCAACGCGCCGGCCCGTGTCATGGATCTCCAGTACAGCGACAAGATCACGACCGGCCCGAATGCCGCTCCGAAGCCGGCCCAAGCCCAAGCAACCAAAGACAAAACCGTGTTATCCGGATTTCGGGCAAGCCACATGGCGAGTGACGCAATCAACAAAACGGCACCCCGCCCAACCCAAAGCAGCTCAGCCCGCGAGGCGTCACGACGCCACAAGCTGCGGTAGAGGTCGTTAGCCAGAGCCGACGATGCCACCAATAGCTGCGCAGACGCGGTACTCATGATGGCGGCCATCACGCCAGCGAGACATAGTCCAGCGAAGACGGGCGGCAAAAACGTCGTCGACATCACGATAAAAGCTTTCTCGGTATCGGGACCACTCAGTTCGGTTGGCAAGACAAGACGTGCGCTGAGACCTACGACCACGGCTGCAACGAGTACGGTCACGACCCAACCCATCGCCACGCGTCTCGCCACGGTAATGTGCTGAGCAGAACGAGCAGCCATGAAGCGCGCAAGGATGTGGGGTTGCCCGAAATAACCGAGACCCCAAGCCAGTAGCGAGGCAATTCCGATCCATCCAAGCGTCGCACCGTCGTCCGCCACGAAGGGATCTAGTAGTTGCGCATCAAGAGACTCGAGTCGGCTGAACGTAGCGTCGATGCCACCGGCCATCGAAACACCCAAAATCGCCACGAGAACCAGCGTGAAGAACATCAACGTACCCTGCAATACGTCGGACCAGCTGACAGCAAGAAAGCCACCGAGAAATGTATACGCCAGCATCGCCGCCGTTCCCCACAACATGGCCTCAACGTAAGGAATATCGAACAGTGCTTCGAACAGTCGGCCTGCAGCGACAAATCCGGAACTCGTATAAAAGATGAAGAACAGCAGAATCACGATCGCCGACAATGCCCGTAAGCTGTGACCGCGATCATCGAATCGGTATTCGAGATAGTCAGGCAAGGTCAGCGCATTGCCAAAGCGCTCTGTCGCATCGCGCAACGGCGCGGCAATAAATCGCCAATTCAGCCAAGTTCCCACCAACAGCCCGAGTAGCAACCATACCGAGTCGAATCCCGATGCGTACGCGAGCCCCGGCAAGCCCATCAACAACCAGCCACTCATATCGGTGGCCTGTGCGCTCAAGGCCGTTACCCAACTGCCGAGACTACGACCACCGAGGATGAAATCATCGAGACTGCGCGTGCGACGCCACGCGATACCGCCGAGCAGAAGACAAACGCCCATATAAAGCGTCATGGTCAGTATCGTCACCATGGAATCCGTCACGGTAGGGTCTCCAAAAAGCGATCTATCGCCGTACGACTCACAGGCTCATTGAGCGTCGGTGCATGACCTCGGTTGGGAACGAGAACGGCAGTCATCGACGGGTGGCACTGCTGCATGTGCGATACCGTCGTCTCCGTCAGCAGATCCGACAGCTCGCCACGAAGTGTCAAAATCGGTAGCTGCCGCAAGGATCGGAATGCTTGCCAGAGATCCGGCATCGGCGTCGTAGCTTCTCGTAACGCCTTGCCGATCTGCGGATCCATATCACGAGCGATCAATCCATCCGCGCGCTCGCGATAAACCTGTCTCGCAAAGAGGGCCCAATCCGCCGCAGTGAAATCCGGCATGAC
Source organism: Steroidobacteraceae bacterium (assembly GCA_023253235.1). Classification (GTDB taxonomy): domain Bacteria; phylum Pseudomonadota; class Gammaproteobacteria; order Steroidobacterales; family Steroidobacteraceae; genus UBA964. The sequence continues at coordinate 669 of JALRHE010000394.1, read as the reverse complement.
GGCGGCATGTGCCTCTTTTACTGCGTGTTCAGCCTGTTCCCAATTATCGACGGGTCCCGACTGCCCTACTGAGCTCGCGATGCGAGTCATGCCTCGCGGGTCGAGCTCTGGGCCGATGTCATTAAGAACGAGCCCGCCTAATCGCCCTGGGCTCTGAACACCCAAAAACATACCAACCAGACCACCTAGCGACGTACCGATGATGATGACGCGAGGAATCTGCAATGCATCAAGCACTGCGAGGACATCGTCGACGTACACATCGAGACGGTACCGATGCCAGTCGGGATCGTGATCCGATCGTCCGCGACCTCGGAAATCCAGCGCAAGAACTCGACGCTCTGCCGATAAGTGTGAAGCCAGTTCGTGAAAATCGCGCCCATTGCGGGTGAGCCCCGGAAGACAAAGCACCGGCAGACGCGATGATTCACTCCAGTAATCCCGGCAGTGCAGCGTCAACCCATCGGCGACGCCGATACGGTGATCACGAATGGCGGGCTCGATCACTTGGCGAACAGTCGTGACGGATCCTTGAACGCCTTGAATTCGAGTGCATTTCCCGATGGGTCGTACAAAAAGAAGGTTGCCTGCTCACCCACCTCACCCGCAAAACGGATGCCCGGCTCGATCACAAACTCAACCCCCGCTTGGCTGAGGCGGGTCGAAAGT
>JALRHE010000305.1 GCA_023253235.1 Steroidobacteraceae bacterium | reverse complement strand
AAGGTGCGCATCTCGGGCGCGCCGCCGTCCTTATTGAAGATGAGTGAGCCGAGCAGCACCCAATCACAGTATTCGCTACCACTCGAGAAGCCCCAGCGGCCCGAGAGACGAAAGCCACCTTCGACGACTTCGACCTTGCCGACCGGCTGATAGGACGAGCTAACGAGCGTGTCTGGGTTCTTGCCCCATACTTCCTTTTGAGCGCGATCGTCGAACAGCGCGAGTTGGTACGGATGACAGCCAACCACGCCCAAAACCCAAGCCGTCGACATACAGGCTTCGGCAATGGTCATTTGGACGTCGAAGAAAACCTGCGGGTCCATCTCGAAGCCACCGTAGCGCTTCGGTTGCAGAATGCGGAAGAACCCGGCGTCGACCATTTCGCGCATGGTTTCGGCTGGCAGCTTGCGGTTCGCGTAAGCCTCGTTTTGACGCGCTTTCAAAGCGGGGAGCATCGCGCGGGCGCGCTCTACGAGTTCGTCGCGAGTGGGGATGTGAATATCGAGGACGTGGGCAGCGGCAGTGGCCATGGATGGTTCCCTCGGTTAGGCGTAAAGACCCGGATTTGATGCTAGCTTGGGCGCGCCGCGTCTGCAAGCAACTGCGTAAAATGCATAGCTGTTTTTTACGCGTTTTGATTGTTTCGGGGGTGCTATGGCAACCAAAAGTGGCTTCAGGCCCCCCCTAACTTTACGAAGCGGGTTTGCCGAAGCCGGCGAAAGCCACTATCTTTCGTCGCTCTGCAACCAGCCAACGGGGGGGGTATGGCAAGTCAACAAGAGCCGCTCGCGACGGCCGCGGGCGGACCACCGAAAGCGCGGGCGATCCGGCTTCCGAGCGGCCACGAGCTGCATTTCCACGATACGGGACCCTCAGCAGGCGGTAGCACCGTGGTGTTGCTCCAAGGAAGCGGACCCGGCGCGAACGGTTGGAGCAACTTTCGTCACAACATCGAACCGCTCCGAGCGGCAGGGCATCGCGTCATCGTCCCGGATTTGATCGGATTCGGTTACTCCTCGAAGCCAACCGGGCTCGACTACACCCTGGATTTGTTCGTCGAGACCACACTTGAGTTGCTCGATGCCCTGGAGGTGCGGCAGTGCGTGCTGGTCGGTAATTCGTTGGGTGGGGCCGTCTCGATTGGTATCTGTCTCGCGAGGCCGGGCTTCGTCCAGAAACTCATTGTTATGGGTTGCGGGGGCATCGAGTCGACCGAAACCTATTTCAAGATGCCCGGGATTCAAAAAATGGTCTCCGGGTTCGTCGGTGGCGAAATCAACCCGACGTGGTTGCGCGGCATCTTGCAGATGCTGTCGTTCGATCCGATCCACGTCACCGACGAATTGGTTGCGGAGCGATTTGCCATCCTGCAGTTGATGCCGAAAGAGGTGCTCGGCCGGATGCGTATTCCAGATTTGACGCCGCGCCTTGCAGACTTGTCGATGCCCGTGCTCGGTTTCTGGGGTGTCGAGGATCAGTTTTGCCCGGCCTCGGGTGCTCTAAAGATCACGAGCCAGTGTCGTGACAGTCGCGTCATCCTTTACTCGCAGGTGGGCCATTGGGTGATGATCGAAAGGGCGCAGGAGTTCAACCGACATGTCATCGACTTCATTGCCGCCTGACGCGGCTTCGCGCGCGGCGCTCATCGATTCGGCGGCGCAAACGCTGCACCAAGCATGGCGGCAGCGCCTCACGATAGCGCCGCTGCGAGAGCAGCATCCGTGGTTGACGCTAGATGATGCCTACGCAATTTCTTTGGGCTTCCTGCAGCGACGCACTCAGGCAGGTGAGCGCGTGGTCGGCAAGAAGATCGGTGTGACGAGCAAGGCCGTTCAGGACATGCTTGGGGTTCATCAGCCCGACTTCGGGTTTCTCACCGACGCCATGCAAGTGCCGAACGGCGGCAACATCGAGATTGGACAGCGGATGATTCAGCCGCGCGCAGAGGCCGAAATCGCACTGATTTTGCGATCGAGTTTGCACGGGCCCGGAATCACCGAGCGGGACGTATTGAACGCGACCGACAGTATCGCGGCCTGTTTCGAGATCGTCGACTCGCGCATCGATTCTTGGAACATCCGTATTGTTGATACGGTCGCCGACAATGCGTCCTGTGGTCTCTTCGTATTAGGGAATGAGCGCGTATCGCCGCGAGGTCTCGATCTTGCTGCGATGGAAGTGCGCGTCAAGAAGAACGGTCGACACCTCTCGCGTGGGGTCGGTGCGGCGGTGCAGGGATCGCCGCTGGCGGCGGTCGCATGGCTCGCCAATACCCTCGGCGCCTATGGCGTTACGCTCGATGCCGGCGACATCATTCTGTCTGGTTCTCTCGTGCCACTTGAGTCGGCGGCGCCCGGCGACGTCTTCGAGTTGGATCTCGATCACGTCGGTTCGGCGATCGTCACGTTTTCTTGAGGAGTTGAGAAGTGGAACCTACTGCTTTGCCTGACGTAATGACGGATGTGCTCGTCGTTGGTAGTGGTGCGAGCGGGCTCACGGCCGCGTTGACCGCCGCAGACCAGGGCGCGAAGGTGCTGATCATCGAGCGCGGTCATCTGTTCGGCGGGACGTCAGCGACATCGGGTGGAACCATCTGGATACCGAACAATCATTTGATCGGTCCGGCCGGTGGTCGGGACACGCCGTCCGAAGCGGAAGAGTACATTCGATCACTAGCGGGTGAATTCTCTTCGATCGAGCGCATCAAAGCTTTCGTGGAACATGCGCCGCGCATGTTCCGCTATCTCGATGAGAAAACCGACGTCAAGTTCGAGAGCCTCGAAAAGTACTGCGATTATCACCCGGAGTCGCCTGGCGGCAAACCGGGGTTTCGCAGCTGTCAGGCGCTGCCCATCGAGTGCGACGTTTTAGGTGGCGAGTTCGATTCTTTGCAGCCACCGCATGTTGGTACCACCGCCTTTGGGCGCATCAACTGGACGGCGCGAGAGGCCCATCCGTTGATCACGCAGTCCAAGGGTGCCAAGCAGATTTTTTTGAAAATCGCCGCGAAGTACTACCTCGAAGTCAAACAGCGTTGGAAGACGCCGCGCGATCGGCGATTGACGGGTGGTGGTGCATTGGTCGCGCGACTGCGGTGGTCACTGCGCAAACGAAAGGTGCCTTTGCAACTTTCCACCGAGTTGGTCGAGCTCTGTATCGAGAAAGGACGTGTGGTCGGTGCTAAGGTGTTGCACAACGGTCTGCCGCAGATCATCCGCGCGAGTCGCGGTGTGATCCTCGCCGCTGGCGGCTTCGAGCGTAATGCGCAGATGCGTACGACACATCTACCGGGACCAACCACGACGGCGTGGTCGGCCGGCAATCCCTTCAACACGGGGCTCGCGACTGAGGCGGCCATCCGTATCGGGGCGCAGACGGCGAACATGGACTCGGCGTGGTGGGCGCCCGGTTACAAACTCGCCGATGAAGATCGCGCGCGACCCATGTTCGTCGAACGTTCATTGCCGGGTTCGATCATGGTCGACGGGGCAGGTCGACGGTTTTGCAACGAGGCTGCGTCATATCACGTGACGGGTGGCTTGATGGCGCGCGGTCACCGACCTGCCGATGGTGGTACGGTACCGAGTTGGTTCATCTTTGATGCGCGCTACCGCGGCAAATATGCGCTTGGGCCCATCTTCCCGGGGCCGCCGAGTTTCGATCGCAGCATTCGACCGAGCATGCGGGCCATCCTGCGCTCGGCGAGTACGATCGAAGAATTAGCGGATGCGATCGGTGTGCCGCGTGCGAATCTTTCGGCCACCGTGATGGCGTTCAACGAGCATGCCGAAGAGGGTCGCGATCCGGATTTCGGTCGCGGCGAGAGTCTGTACGATCGCTACTACGGCGACCCGGCCATACAGCCAAACTGTTGCCTCGCGCCGCTACGTAAGGCGCCGTTCTATGCCATTCCGATTCAACCGTGCGACATCGGCACCAACGGCGGCATGCTGACGGATGAACGAGCGCGTGTGCTTGATGGAGCGGGCGCACCGATCGAGGGTCTTTATGCGGTCGGTAATTGTGCTGCCTCCCCGATGGGTAAGAGTTATCCGGCAGCGGGGGCTACTTTGGGGCCAGGTATGACGTTCGGTTATCTGGCAGCCCTGCACGCGGTGAATGGTACGGCCGACGCGTCAAGATGACTCCACTCGGGATGACGCCCCTCGAGATCGACATCACCTCGCCGCGGTTGTACGAAGACCCGCGGCAACTCGCTCCTGTCTTCGCCGACTTGCGCGAGCGCCAGCCCATCGCTTGGGTCGACCGTGAGCCGTATCGGCCGTTCTGGGCGATTACGCGTCACGCCGATATCGTCGCGAT
>JALRHE010000109.1 GCA_023253235.1 Steroidobacteraceae bacterium | reverse complement strand
GCTCATCTTGCGGGATGCGGGCTTTTCGGGCGTCGAGATCTCCGCAGGTCATGGCCATCTGTTCCATCAATTTTTGGCAGCGCGTTCGAATATTCGTCGTGATCGATTCGGCGGAGATCTCGAGGGGCGAGCGCGTCTGCTCACCGAACTTTGCCTAGCGCTGCGCGCGCGTTGTGGTGAGGAGTTCTTGATCGGCGTCAAATTGCCCGGCGAAGACGGGATGCAGGATGGCATCGACCTCGAGACGGCTGCGGCGATCACGCGTCTGATCCACGCGACGGGGGTCGCCGACTATCTCACCTGGTGTTGGGGTGCACATTCCAACACGCTCGATTGGCACTTGCCCGATCTGCACGGACCTCGCTCGCCGTATATCGACAAGATCGCGATGCTGGCAAAGGAAGCGCCGGGTACGGCGATCGGCGCACTCGGTCTCATCACCGATCCGAATGAAGGCGAACGGTTCGTGCGAGATGGTCTCGCTGATCTCGTCATGCTCGGCAGACCACTCGTCACCGATCCGGCGTGGGGAATCAAGGCCGAGCAGGGGCGCGAGGCGCAGATTCGTTATTGCGTCTCTTGCAACACCTGTTGGGGCGCGATCGTCGGCGGCAGCACGATCTCCTGCGACAACAATCCACGTGTCGGCGCTGATGACGAAGCGGATTGGCAGCCGACGCGAGTGACCCAACCGCGGCGCATCGTCGTGGTGGGTGCGGGTCCTGCTGGGCTAGAGGCTGCGTGGGTGGCCGCGGCGCGAGGGCATGAGGTGTCGGTGTTCGCGGCGAGTTCGGACGTCGGTGGCAAAACGCGTTTGCATTCGCTGTTGCCCGGAGCCGAGAACCTCAGCAGCGTTTATGACTACCAACGATTGCGTGCTGATGAGTTCGGTGTGAAGTTCCATTTCGATCATCGTGCGAGCGCCGAAGATGTACTCGCCCTGCGACCTGATGCCGTGATCTTGGCGTGTGGTTCCACACCCGCGTGGCCGCATTGGTTGCCGGAAGACTATCGCGACGCCGAGTTCTTCCCGGACGTGCGCGTGGTGGCCGAGCGATTCTCTGCGCGTCGCACTCGCGAAGCAGGCACGGCGGTGATCTACGATCAGGATCACACCGCCTTCACCTATGCGACCGCACAGCTGCTGGCGCAGCGGTACGATCGGGTCGTTATCGTGACGCCGCGCGAAGGCGTGGCCGCCGAAGAGCCGCTCGTGAATCGGCAGGGTATCCATCGACGTTTGCCTGCGCTCGGCATCGAAGTGCAAAACTGGTGTGAACCGGTTTTCGATGAGGGCTTGTTCGAAGGGCGCATGACTTTGCGGCCGGTGAATGCCGGTCCGATGCGCTACATCGATGACGTTGCGTTGGTGACGCACGCGACACCACGTGTGCCGAATGACGAGTTGGTCGCTCCGCTGCGAGCGGCGGGTATCGAGTTGTTGCAGGTGGGTGATTGTCACGCACCGCGTTCCTTGTTGATTGCGACGGGCGAGGGTTATCGCGCCGGCATGGGGGTTTGAAGAGCATGAGTACGGAAGCTGAAAAGCCGTGGCCGAATCGCGCCTACGCCTGGTACGTCGTGGCGCTGTTGGTCATTTCCTACGCCAGTGGCGTCGTCGATCGCATCGTGATCGGTTTGCTGGTCAAGCCCATCAAAGAAGACTTGAATCTGAGTGATACCGAGATCGGCATCATTCAGGGTCTTGCGTTCGCGCTTTTCTACAGTCTTTTCACGTTGCCTATCGGCTTCCTCGTCGATCGCTGGAGTCGCAAGGCAGTCGTGTGGGGTGGTTCGTTCATCTGGTCGTGCGGCACGATCGCAGGCGGTCTCTCGAACTCGTTCTGGTCGCTGTTCGCCTCGCGTGTCGTCATGGGCGCAGGTGAGGCGACGATCACGCCCGGGTCGTCCTCGCTGATCGCCGATTACTTCCCACCCAAGGATCGACCGCGCGCCTACGGTGTGTTCGCGATGGGTGGCTCCATCGGCATCGGCATTGCCTATTTGCTAGGCGGTGTCGCGATCGGCTTTGCCGACACGGTCCGCAGTTGGATGCCATCCTTGCTTGGCGGTTTCGCCGATTGGCACATCGTTTTCTTCATCGTGGGTGTTCCCGGTGTGCTGCTCGCCATCTTGATGGCGTTGACGATTCGCGAGCCCGAGCGTCGCGGTGGCTACGTACCGCAGGGAACCAAGATTTCTTTGGTCCCGCTGTGGCGTGAATTGTCTACCAATCGCATCGCACTGATGGCCGTGATGATGGGCACGATCATGAACGTCATGATCGTCAACGCTCAGTTGGCGTGGTTCCCCACCTTGTTCGTGCGTGTGCACGAGTGGGAGCCGACGCGTATCGCGATGGCGTTAGCCCTGGTGGGTGTGCCTTTCGGCATCATCAGCGCCATCACGGCCGGCTGGTCGCTCACCTGGCTCGCCAAGCGCGGCCGAACGGATGGTCCGATTCTCGTCATGATGCTGCAGTGCGCGGCTTGGGCGGTGTTCGGGACGGCCAAGTGCTTGGTGCCGACGCCGGAGTTGGCGCTCGTCGGGCATGTCTGCACTTCGCTATTTGCCACCTGGGCCATCACCGCTGCGTTGACTGCGCTCAACCAGGTCACGCCGAACCAGCTGCGCGGGCAGGTGGTTGCGGTCTATACGCTGTTGACCGGGCTCGTCGGTATCGCCGTCGGGTCGGGAGCGGTGGGCTTGCTCTCGGATTACGTCTTCAACTATCCGACCGGGATTGCACCGGCGCTCGCACTGGTTTGTCTGACCGGTGGCCTCGCAGGCATTGCGATGTTGGCCTATGGTCGCAACAGCTATAGGGTGGCCGTCCAGCGAGCCGCCAACTGGGGCGAAGGTAACTGATCCATGCGCAACAAACCCTGTCTGACCCACGACGACGTTCGTCGGATCGCCGAAGCGGCCAGAAACGCAGCGCTCGCGGAAAAGATCGCGATGAGCATCGCGATCGTCGACGACGGTGGACATCTGCTGTCGTTCGAGCGTCTTGATGCGCGCGCGAGTACCGTCACGGTCGCGACCGGCAAGGCGCGAACGTCGGCGCTGATGCGTGGACCGAGCGGTGCGCTCGAAGGTCGTATCGCCACTCAGCCCGCGTTGCTCGCGCTCGATGCAATGCCGTTGCAAGGCGGACTACCGTTGATGGTGGACGGCGATTGTGTCGGTGCCATCGGCGTGTCGGGTGGCACTGGCGAGCAAGATGAGCGAGTCGCTTCGGCCGGGTGCCGAGCTCTGTGAAAAAACTCGGCGTCCTTTGGCTCGTCGTTTTCATCAGCCTAGCGGGTTTCGGCATCACGACGATTCCCTTTCCGTTGGTCGCCGAGTCGATGGGGGCTTCCGACTTTTGGAAGACGTTCGGCGGCTCCGGTGTCTTTTCTTTGTTCCAGTTGGTCGCCACCCCGATCTGGGGGCGATTCAGTGATGCTTACGGCCGAAAGCCGATCCTGATCATCAGCTCTGCCGGTACGGTGTTGTCATTCGTTTGGCTCGCGTTTGCACCGACTTTAGAGTCGATGTTGCTGGCGCGGGCCTTCGGTGGCATCACCTCGGGAAATCTGGCCGCCGCTTTCGCCTATGCAACCGATGTCACGGACCCCAAGGATCGTGCGAAGGGTTTGGGCATCGTCGCCAGTGCATTCGGTGTCGGGTTTGCGGTCGGCCCGCCCTTGGGTGGCGTTTTAGGCTCACTCGACGGCGTTCCGAGCATGTATTGGGCGGGTCTCGCATCGGCTGCGTTATCGCTGATGGCATTTCTCGGCACCGTGTTCCTGTTACCCGAGAGCTTGCCGGCAGCGTCACGCAAACCTTTGAGGCAGGTGATCGTCGAGGGTAAAGCGAGCGCGCCTTCGGCATCGTTGGTCGACTCGCTGCGTGCGCGACCCGTGCTGCTCGGATTGATGACAGCTTCGCTACTCGTGGGAGTCGCCGGTGCGGCGATGCAGTCGGTGTTCCAGTTTTGGGGGCGCGACTTGTTCGACTATTCGCTACGCGATGTCGGCCTGCACTTCGCTGCGTTCGCGCTCTTGTCGGCAGTCGGGCAGGCGGGGCTCGTCGGTCCCTTGGCGAAGCGTTTCGGCGAGAAGCATGTGGCGGTCGGCTCGATCGTCGGCGTGACGATCGGGCTTGGTCTGTTTGCCGTGGCGCAGAGTGATGCCATGGTGTGGGTTGCCATCTCCGTGTTCGGGCTTGCCAACGGTCTTTTCCTGCCGTCGATCAGCAGTCTCGTGTCCTTCGAAACCGATGCGGGTTCGCGCGGTGCGGTGATGGGCGTCTTCAATGCGTCGAGCAGTGCCGGACGGATCTTGGGACCGGCGATTTCGGGACCGCTGTATTTCAAACTCGGTCCGGCAGCACCGTTCGTGTTCTCCGCGGCTTCGACGGCACTCGGTGCGCTGATGCTCAGTCGTGCTCGCGCTCGCAAATCCGACGAGGCAAACTGATCGCTCGTTGAGTCAGTCGATATGAGGTCTTGATGCGGCGGCGCCTGTTTTTATCTCGATCATTGGCGACTTCGTTGGCGCTCGCGAACGCCGCTGCCGTGTTGCCAAGCTCGCTTTGGGCTGCGGATCCGGCGGCCGGCGGGGCATTACGTCGCTCGCGCGGCGGCACGCTCACAACACTCGATCCGCATCGCGCGCTGTCATCGGTCGATCTGGAGGTCGCAGCCGACTGTTTCTCCGCCTTGACTCGAGTCGATGCCGACGGTGCGATCGTGCCGGCTTGCGCGAGTCGCTGGCAGATTTCCGCCGACGGGCGGCGTTACGAGTTTTTTTTACGTAGCGGTTTACGCTGGTCAAATGGCTCGTCGATCGAAGCAGCCGATGTCGTCTCGAGTATTCGTCGTCTCTTACAACCCGAGACCGGTGCGTTGCTCGCGTATCGCTATGACGCCATCAAAGGCGCCGCCAACTATCGGATTGGCAAGGCTGGCGCACAAACACTCGGTGTATCGGCGCCGGCGCGCGATCGCGTGACGATCGAGCTAGAGCATCCCGACACCGACTTGTTGAAGCTGCTGGCGTTGGCGTACATCGTCCCGACTCAACTTATCGCCGAACGTGGCGCTGATTGGTCGAAGCCACCCGCGATTGTCGTCAGTGGCGCTTATCGACCCATTTCTTGGGCGCAGAACGGCAGTCTCGTTCTCGAGCGACAACCGCATGTACTGACTGCGGTTCATGGCGCTGCCGCCATTCGTCGAGTCGAATGGTTGATGGGCGTGGACGACACCACGCGATGGCGTTTGTTCAAATCCGGCGAGCTCGATCTCGCGCAGATCGGCGAGCCATCGGTGTTGGCGACGGCAAGACGCGAGTCACCGAAGGCGCTGCGCAGTACGCCTTTCTACGGTGGCGGCTGGGTGGGCCTCAATTTGCGTCAAGCGTCGATCCGCGATCTGAAGTTCCGACGGATGTTGGCGCTGTCGGTCGATCGGCAGGTCCTCGTCGAAAAGGTCAGGGTGCTCGGTGAGCGCGCGAGTGAGAGTCTCGTGCCCGAGGCCGTGCTCGATTATCCGGATCGCGCGACCCCTGCGCATGCGAGTTGGCCCATGTCGCGTCGGATGGTCGAAGCCAAAGCGTTGGCAGAATCGCTCGGCTTGTCGCGCAGCAAGCCACAGCGACTCACGGCGATTTTCTCCTCCAACAATCTCACGCAGCGTACCTTTCTCGCCCTCGATGCGATGTGGGCGCCGCTTGGTGTACGACTCGATCTGCGTGGACTCGAATCGCGTGCCTACAGTCTCGCGCTCAATCAGGGCGACTTCGACTTGATGGACTATTCGCCTTTCTCAGCCGTGCAAAGTGCGACGAGCTTCATCGGGCGATTTCAGAGCGGTTCGTTTCTCAACTATTCAGGCTATTCGAATGCCGAGGTAGATCGCTTGATCGGATTGGCTGAACAGCAACAGGTGGCGACGGAGCGCGCACGCTACTATCGTGACGCCGAAGCACTGCTGTTGCGCGATCTGCCGGTGATCCCTCTGTATTCGGGCATCACGCATCGCTTGATCGGAGCGCGAGTGCGAGGTTGGACGGCGAGTGCGGCCTTGGCGTCGCCCTCTGCCTATTTGTCGATCGGTTAAGTTAGGAGAGCAACATGACGATACTCGACGTGTCGGCGAAAACGCTTGAAGGTGAGGAGCGTTCGCTCAAAGACTGGCAGGGTAAGGTCCTGCTGATCGTCAACGTGGCAAGTCGCTGTGGTTTCACGCCGCAGTACACAGGTCTCGAGGCGATCTATCGTCGTTATCGGGAGCGCGGCTTCGAGGTGTTGGGGTTCCCTTGCGACCAATTCGGTCATCAGGAGCCGGGCGATGCCGAGGAGATTCGGCGGTTTTGCTCCACGCAGTATGACGTGAGCTTCCCCATGTTCGCGAAGATCGAGGTCAACGGCGACAACACGCATCCGCTTTACGCGCAGTTGAAGAGTGCGGCCAAGGGGCTGCTCGGGTCCGAGTCGATCAAATGGAATTTCACCAAGTTCCTCGTCGATCGTGACGGGCGAGTCGTCAAGCGGTACGCGCCGCAGGATAAGCCCGAGAGTCTCGCAGCCGACATCGAGGCGTTGTTGTGATCGGTCGCCATGTACGCATCATGAGTGCGAGTGCGCGATGGTTGCGCCCGATGTCTTGGGTCGCTTGCGTGGTTTGGGTTGCCGGTTGTTCGGCGCAGGTCGATCGCGCCGTGGTACCGGCTCCACCGGTCGCGGTCTCGGCGACCATCGAGGCGAAGCCCTATGTGGGCACAGCCTCCGGAGCATTGGTCGCCGCTGCCAATCCGCTCGCCGTCGATGCGGGTATCGAAGTGCTCGCCGCTGGCGGCTCTGCCGTCGATGCTGCGATTGCCGTGCAGGCCGTGCTCGGTCTCGTCGAGCCTCAATCTTCTGGCTTGGGTGGTGGGGCCTTCCTAGTTCACTATGACGCGGCAACGGGTGATGTGGTCACGTACGACGGACGCGAGATCGCCCCGCGTGGTGCGACGCCCGATATGTTTCTCGATGAGAGCGGCCGTCCGCTCGACTATACGACGGCCATTCGTTCGGGTCGTTCGGTCGGCGTGCCGGGAGCGGTGGCGATGCTCGAGATGGCACATCGAGCGCACGGACGTCTGCCTTGGCGTCAGCCGTGGCCGCGCGCGGCCACGATCGCGAGCGAAGGGTTTGCGGGATCGCCGCGT
>JALRHE010000433.1 GCA_023253235.1 Steroidobacteraceae bacterium | reverse complement strand
CAGTTCTCAGGTGGCGACAAAGAGGTGCTCGACGACGATGAGACGGGCGTCGCCTACGAAGGGCCACTCGTGGTTCTGATCGATCGCTTCAGCGCCTCGGCCTCCGAAATCTTTGCGGGCGCCATCCAAGACTACGGCCGTGGCGTCGTCGTGGGTCAACGCAGCTTCGGCAAAGGCACCGTGCAGAATCTCGTTCCACTGTCTCGCTGGAGCGCACGGCCCGTCAACGGACAGCTGACGGTCACCATCGGCAAGTTCTACCGGGTCACCGGAGAGAGCACGCAACATCGCGGCGTGGAGCCAGATGTGGCGATCGCCTCGCCCATCAGCCTTGCCGATATCGGTGAGAGCGCGCTCGATGACGCCCTGCCTTGGGATCGAATCCAAGCTGCAGGCTTCGGGCAACCCGGACAACTTACGCCGTCGATCGCCAAACTCGTCACCGAGGAGAACGCCCGTCAGCGACGTGATCCTGATTATCGATGGTGGCTTGCCGACATCGCCGCAGTCGAGAAACTGCGCAGCCAAAAGACTCTCTCGTTGAACATCGATGCTCGCAAAGCAGAGCGAGCCGCACTCGAAACAGAGCGCTTAGCGCGTGAGAACGAGCGTCGGGCGTCGCGCAAAGAACCTGCGCTCAAGGCGATCAGCGAACTCGACAGCGCCACATTGCCCGACGTGATTCTCGATCAGGCCGTTCAAGTTGCCGGCGACATGGTGCAATTCGGTTCGGCACTCGCGGCACGCAGGCAGTGACCGCGATCGAGGCAATACTCCAACCACTTGTTCAGCATCACGTTGCGCGCCCAGCGTTGATCGAGATCCTGTCCGACCAACTGCCGCCAATCACGCAATAGCGGATGGTGGTGCGTGGCGGCCCAAGAATGCGCCTCGACGAGACCCGCGTCGTGATAGATGCGTAACTGCATATCGGGCGCGGTACACGCGGTCTCGTCACCCTCGCAGCCAAAGAGATACGTCAACTCGAGCATCGTCGTGTATGGCGACACCTCGCCTACCCGCAGACGAAGATCACAATCGGACTCGATCGCCGAAATGCACTCGCCGCGCAGATTTCGCAATGAGCCCGCGAGCTCGGTGAGTCGCAGATAGTTACTCTCGTAAAGCGACATCAACGCCACGAAGCTGCGCGGACGCCCGCGCCAACTGGCAGGTAGCGAACTCTCGCCCGAGAGGACGATCGAGTCGATGAATCGTAATGCGTTGGGTCCTGATCTCACGATAAAACTATAGCGCGTAACGAACAGCGCGTAACTAGGGTCGCGTGCGACGTTCGATTCCCGTCGCATCGAGAATACGAGCCGAGATTTCTTCGATCGAGCACTCGGTGGTGTCGATGAACGGAATTCCGTGGCGCTGAAAAATGCCGTCGGCTGCTCGCGTCTCGAACTGCACTTGCTGGGGCGAGGAGTAACGACTGTTGGGTCGACGCTCCTGTCGAATTTGCTGCAAGCGAGACGGCGCGATGCGTAATCCGAACAATTTGCCGCGATGAGCCTGCAACCCGGGCGGCAGACGATTCGACTCGAGATCATCGTCCGTCAGCGGGTAGTTCGCCGCGAAGACGCCGTATTGCATCGCCAGATAAAGACACGTCGGCGTCTTGCCGGATCGAGAAACACCAACGAGGATCACATCGGCTCGAGAATAATCCCGTTGCGAACCGTCGTCGTTAGCCAACGCATAGTTGGTCGCATCGATACGCGCGGCGTAATGGACCGCATCGGCGATACCGTGCGCGCGTCCGGAACGATGCGTCGAACGCGTACCGAGCTCCTGCTCCATCGGCCCCACGAAGGCTTCGAAAAAATCCAGAAACAAGGCATTGCTACCACGCAGCACTTCGCGCAAGTCATCCTGCACCAAGGTACTGAAAACAATAGGTCTTTGACCGCTCTCGGCACCCGCAGAATCGATACGCCGCACCGCCTCCTCTGCCTTGTCAAGGGTCGACACAAATGGCAAAGTCACGGCCCGAATTTCTAGGCCGTCGAACTGCGTCAACAAACTGTGACCCATGGTCTCAGCGGTGACTCCCGTTTGATCCGAAACAAAGAAGACGATCCTGCCCGCCACCTGTTTTTCTCCTCAATTCCCACTGCCCCCGTCGCGAGTGTTCCATCGACGTCGGCAGCCGACAAGGTGAATTTCCATGACTGAAGTCGTGATCCCCTTCGAACGCCTCGGCATGCACGATGTGGAGACCGTCGGTGGCAAGAACGCCTCCATCGGCGAAATGATCGGCTCACTGTCCCGCCTCGGCGTGAAAGTGCCCGGCGGCTTCGCGACGACGGCGGCGGCTTACCGTGCGACGCTCGCCCACGAGGGTCTCGATGAGCGCATCCGGAAGGCACTCGCCGACCTCGACGTCGACGATGTCGTCAAGCTTGCCGAGGTTGGCGCGCGAATCCGCAGCTGGATTCTCGCCGCGCCGCTGCCGCCGGCTCTCGAGCAAGCCGTTCGGGAGGGCTATCGTCTTTTTGGTGCCAACGCCGCTGTGGCGGTGCGCTCCTCGGCGACGGCAGAAGATCTGCCGGAAGCGTCATTCGCCGGCCAGCAGGAGACCTTCCTCAACGTGCAGGGCGAGGACGCGGTCCTCGAAGCGATGCGACACGTCTTCGCGTCACTCTTCAACGATCGGGCGATTGCCTATCGCGTTCATCAGGGATTCGACCACTCGCAAGTCGCTTTGTCGGCGGGCATCCAGCAAATGGTGCGCTCGGATCTCGGTGCGAGCGGCGTGATGTTCACTCTCGACACCGACTCAGGCTTTCGTGATGTCGTATTCGTGACCGCGTCCTACGGCCTCGGCGAAACGGTCGTCCAGGGCGCGGTGAATCCCGACGAGTTCTATCTCTACAAACCGGCACTGCGCGCCGGACGACGCGCCGTACTTCGTCGTAACCTCGGTGCCAAAGCCATCAAGATGGTCTACGGCGAACCCGGATCCAAAGAGCGTGTGCGTACCGTCGATGTCGCGATGCCCGATCGACAGCGCTTTTGCTTGAATGAGCAAGATCTCGTCACCCTCTCCAAGCAGGCGCTCATCATCGAAGAGCACTACGGCAGGCCGATGGATATCGAGTGGGGCAAAGATGGCAGCACGGGTGAAATCTTCATCCTGCAAGCGCGCCCAGAGACCGCGCAGAGCCGAACGGGCCGTACGATCCAACGCTACACGCTTAGCAAACGCTCAAAAATTCTCGCCGAGGGTCGCAGTATCGGCCAGCGTATCGGCGCTGGGCCGGCCCGGGTGATCAGCGATGTCTCGCAGATGGCGCGTGTGCAGCCGGGCGATGTTCTGATTGCCGATATGACCGATCCCGACTGGGAACCGGTGATGAAGCGCGCTTCTGCGATCGTCACCAACCGCGGTGGGCGCACCTGCCACGCAGCGATCATCGCACGCGAACTCGGTATCCCCGCTGTCGTCGGTTGCGGTGACGCGACGACTGCCATCCGCGAAGGCACAGCCGTGACGGTCTCCTGCGCCGAGGGAGATACGGGCTTCGTTTATGAAGGCGCTCTCGATTTCGAACGTAAGCAAATCGAGCTCGACGGGCTGCCGCCCTCGCCCGTGAAGATCATGATGAACGTCGGCAATCCCGATCGAGCATTCGACTTCGCGAGCATCCCGCACCGAGGCGTCGGTCTCGCTCGACTCGAGTTCATCATCAACCGCATGATCGGCGTGCACCCGCGCGCCCTGCTGGAATTTGATCGTCTCGACGCTGCGTTGAAGAGCGAGATCCAGGCACAGATGGCCGGCTACACGGATCCTGTCGGTTTCTACGTCGACAAACTCTCCGAAGGCATCTCGCAAATCGCAGCAGCCTTCTCGCCAGAGCCCGTCATCGTGCGCTTGTCGGACTTCAAGTCGAACGAATACGCCAATCTCATCGGCGGACGTCTCTACGAGCCGCACGAAGAAAATCCGATGATCGGCTTCCGCGGTGCGGCACGCTACGTCGATGAATCGTTCCGGCCCTGCTTCGAGCTCGAGTGCCGCGCCTTGCGTCGCGTTCGCGAAGAGATGGGGCTCACGAACGTCTGGATCATGGTGCCGTTCGTACGTACGGTCGCTGAAGCAGCGAAAGTCACGGAGCTGCTTGCAGCCAATGGCCTGAAGCGTGGCGAGAACGGTCTCAAGGTCATCATGATGTGCGAGCTACCTTCCAACGCCGTGCTCGCTGAGCGCTTCCTCGAATACTTTGACGGCATGTCGATCGGTTCGAATGACATGACGCAGTTGACGCTCGGTGTCGATCGCGACTCCGGCATCGTCGCCAATCACTTCGACGAGCGGGATGAGGCCGTGAAGGCGATGCTGTCGATGGCGATCACCGCCTGCCGCAACGCCGGCAAATACGTCGGTATCTGCGGACAGGGGCCATCCGATCATCCGGATCTCGCCCGCTGGCTCGTAGCTCAAGGTATCGAGAGCATCTCGCTAAACCCGGACACCGTCGTCGAGACCTGGTTGATGCTCGCGCAGGACTCAGCTCGGGCGGGCTGAACGCTCACCGGAGAGGAACGGACAGACGGACAGGTCGACATTGCCACCCGAGACGATCACGCCGATCGTCTCGTTGGGTCTGCCCAGTCGCCCATCGAGAATCGCCGCCAGCACCACGGCCGACGACGGTTCGATCAAGAGACGAAAGTCCTCCAGTGCGATGCGCATGGCTTGTACGATCGCCCCCTCCTCGACGGTGAGAACGTCATCCACGTGACGTTTGAAGATCTCAAAAGGCAGCACACCCAGAGAACCACGCAAACCATCCGCCATCGTCGGCGGCGATCCGCTCATA
>JALRHE010000367.1 GCA_023253235.1 Steroidobacteraceae bacterium | reverse complement strand
TCGACAACCTCTCTGCACTACATGCAGGCGTGATCAAAGCCCCCGATTACGTCCGAGAGCACTTCCAAGAGAAGTTTCCGGCGCGCGACATCGCCGAGCATTGCGGCCTCAGCCGCTTCCAGTTCAGCCGCAGCTTCCACCACATCTTCGGCATCACTTTCCGCGAATATCTGCTGCGCTACCGCGTGATTGCTGCCTGCGAGCGTCTGCAGCGCGCCGATATGCCGGTGACGCAAATCGCCTACGCAGTCGGTTTTCACGACGGGTCGTATTTCGCACGAATGTTCCGCCGCTACACCGGCATGCTGCCATCCCAGTATGCTCGGTTGTATGCCACTACCCCGGCCATCGGCACCCTCGAACCCTGACCGATCCCAAGACGCGTCTACGCGCGAGCGCCATGTTTGGCGCATACAGAGCGCCGGGTCGCTCGCCAACCTCAAACTCGTCACCGACAGCCTACCGCCACCGGGCGTTGGCGAAGTCCAGGTGCGCATCCACGCCGTCGGTCTCAACTTCGCCGATATCTTTGCTTGCCAAGGACTGTACTCGGCCACACCCAAAGGGCCCTTCATACCGGGTCTCGAAGCCGCCGGCACGATCGTCTCGCTAGGTTCCGAGACGAGCAACTGGCAACTTGGCGATCGCGTAATGGTGCTCACCCGCTTCGGTGGTTACGCCGACGCCATAAATGTTCCGCAAGCAACGCTTTGGCCGATACCCAACGACTGGACGTTCGCGCAAGCCGCCGCTTACCCCGTGCAGGCGTTGACGGCGTGGTATGGCATTGAGCGTCTCGGCAATGCACGCAAAGGCGCCGTCGTGCTCGTGCAATCGGCTGCGGGCGGCGTGGGCCTGCATGCGTTGCAGGCCCTGCACAGCCTTGAGGCGAAGCCCGTGGCCGTGGTGGGTAGCGAACGCAAGCGCCAATGGCTGATCGCCGAGCGCGGACTCGCGCCGCAAACCGTCGTGGTTCGTGATCGGGAGTATTCGGCCAAGCTCGATGCGGCGCTTCGATTCCACCGAGCGAGTGGCTTCGACGTGGTCTTCGATGCGGTCTATGGCGATGCGTTCCGGCCGGCTTTCGATCGTCTGGCGCCGGAGGGGCGCTACGTTCTCTTCGGTGCCGCAGACTTCATGGGCAGCGGTGCAAGACCCAATCCGCTACGCCTGCTCTCGAGCTGGCTACGCCGACCGAAACTCGACCCTCTCGCCATGATCCCGCTCAATCGCGGCCTGCTGGCTTTCAACTTGATTTGGCTATGGGAGCAAGCAGACAGGCTGCCCGAATCCATGCGCGCGACGCTGGCACTCATTCCGTCACCACCGCACATTGGGGCTCGCTTTGCGTTCGACCAAGCCATCGAAGCGATGACGTTACTGCAGGGTGGGCAGACAACGGGCAAGGTTGTCCTCGAGCTGCCGGTAGAATAAGCAGATGGCAGATCCCGCACTCGCTGACCGACCGAAAGCGAAATCAATACGACCGCTCGCGGCACTGTGGCCTTTCCTAAGCCCTTACCGAAAGGTGCTAGGCGCGGCCATGCTGGCGCTGTTGCTCGCCTCCGGTGCGATGCTCGCGTTACCGATCGCCCTCAAAGGCTTGATCGACAAGGGCATGGCAGCAGGCAGCGCCGAGACGATCAACATCTACTTCATTTCCTTCCTCGGCGTCGCCGTGCTGTTCGGCGGCTTTGCAGCGCTTCGGTTTTATCTCGTCACTTGGTTGGGCGAGCGAGTCGTCGCGGACATACGCGAAGCGGTGTATCGAAATGTCATCCGCATGGATCCGCAATTCTTTGAGGTCACGCGCACAGGTGAAGTGCTCTCGCGACTGACCACCGACACCACCCTCGTTCAGTCGATTTCCGGTGTCGGCCTCTCGATCGCACTTCGCTCATCGATCAACCTCGTGGGCTCACTCGTGCTGCTGGCGATCACCAACCTGAAACTCTTGGCGTTGATCTTGATCGCCATGCCGATCGTGATCGTGCCCGTGATCGCCTTGGGTCGAAAACTGCGTACCCTGTCGCGCTCGTCACAGGATCGGATCGCCGATACCAGTGGGCTTGCGGGCGAGACCTTGAACGCCATCCAGACCGTGCAAGCCTTCACCCTCGAGGCGCTCAACGCCAAACGTTACAACGAAGCGGTCGAGGCATCCTTCCGCGTCGCCGTCACGCGCACACGCGTACGCGCCTGGCTCACCGCGCTGTCGACCATGCTGGTCTTCGGCGCCATCACCCTGGTGTTGTGGTTCGGCGCCCATCAAGTGCTCGCGGGCACGATGACCGGCGGCGAACTCGGCCAGTTCCTGTTGCTCGCCGTCTATGCGGGCATCGCCGCGGCGTCACTGAGCGAAATGTGGAGCGAAGTGCAGCGCGCAGCCGGTGCGATGGAACGTCTCGTCGAGCTGCAACAGGCAGAACCCGCGATCGTCGCGCCGCCCGTTCCGGTCGCGTTACCGCCCTACGAGCGCACGGCAGCAGCCGGTCGCGTCAGCTTCGAGCGCGTCACGTTCAACTACCCGTCGCGGCCCGACAGCCCGGCGCTCGATGATTTTTCGCTCGATATCGAACCGGGCGAAACGGTGGCCTTTGTGGGTCCCTCGGGCGCAGGCAAGAGCACTACCTTCCAATTGCTGCTGCGCTTCTATGATCCCAAGCAAGGTCGCATTCGCCTCGATGGCGTCGATCTGGCGATGGCCGATCCACTCGCCGTTCGTCATCGCATCGGTCTCGTGCCACAAGAGACCATGCTCTTCGGGACGAGCGCGCGCG
>JALRHE010000347.1 GCA_023253235.1 Steroidobacteraceae bacterium | reverse complement strand
TGCCAAGCCGATCACGCAGTTCCATTTGCTACCACGACGACCTTTCTGGGAAGACGATGGGTTGAGCCCGGCATTCTGGACCGACGGACTGGCAGGCTCCGTGCTCGCCAATCGTGATCCGCAGAATCACAAAGTCGTTACGAGCCTCACGGTCTGGTGTAGCGCTGCCAACGCTCGCTTTCTCGATCGCTATAGCGAAGCGGATGCCGCCCGACTCGTCATCGAGGACATCGAACGTCTGCGCCCTGCTGCGCGCGGCGCGCTTGAAGTTGCCGCAGTTCACTCCTGGGAGCGCGACCCGCATGCAGCTGGCACCTGGGCCATTTTCAGACCCGGTCAAGTCGCACTCACGAGTCATCTCGCCAAGCCGCACGACAAGCTGTTCTTTTGTGGAGAACACACCGCGATTGCTGCACGCGGCATGGAAGCCGCATTCGAATCAGCCGACCGCGTCAGCCTCGAGGTGTTGGACACGCTCGGCTAAGCAAACACCTTCTAAGCGGGCATCAATGACGCTGGCGGAAGTACGGGATGACTTCGGTCGCGTACAACCTCGCCTGCTGCACCATGGCCTCTTGCCTCGCCCCGTGCGGATGGGGAACAGGCGACCCGCCAAGCTGATAGACATGATCGAGCCCCATATCGAGCAATGCGCCGAGGCGAGTGCGGCACTTGGCAGGTGAACCGCAGATGGAGAACCAATCGACGAATTCATCGGGCACGCCTTTTAGGTGACTACCCTGCTCCTGGGCGTGATGCTTCATGTCGTAGCCGGTTTGCATCTGCGCCGCGAGCCCTTTGAGTTGCTCGGGAAGATGATCGAGCGGCGCATTTTTCATGCCTGCAAAGTGGGCAACCATCCCCGAGATCATGCGGCCGAGATTGATCGCGCGCTGCTCATCCTCATCGCAGACCAAATTGACGTAGGCGCCGATCTTGACTGAATCGCGCGGACGCCCCGTTTCTTTGAGGCGGGCTAGCGCCACATCCATCGCCCATTGAATCCGCTCTGGCGCGCTGCCGACGGCGAAGCTCACGCGGTCGCCAACGTCTACGGCCATGGCGATCGTCTGCGGACCGGTGCAAGCCACATCGACCACGACCGGATCGACCTTCAATGAGTCGTACCAGCGCAAACGCGATGGCGTGCCGTTGCGGTCGATGGTTTCACCGCGCGTATACGCCTGCAGACGCTGAACGAAAGTGCGCAACTGATTGGTCGTGCCATTCGGGATACCGATGTGCGCGGCGGACGAGTCGCCGCGGCCGATTCCGCAGATCACCCGACCGTTGGATTCCGCCTGCAAGGTAGCCAGCGCGCACGCCGTCACGGCGGCATCGCGAGTCACGGGGTTAGTCACGCCCGTACCGAGGCGCAGGCGTGTCGTCGTCTGGGCAGCCAGCGCCAACTGCGCAAACGGATCCGGACTCAGGTTCTGTGTGTCAGGGCACAGCAACATATCGAAGCCGAGGTCTTCAATCTGCTTGGCGAGGCGGGCCGTGTAGCCTGGAGAGGCCTCCATGACGATCCCGAACTCAGGGCCCGGGAACCGATCAGCTTGTGTCATGTCTCAACTCAGGTGTGGGAGGCGAAAGCCCCGATGACGAAGTGTAACCTCACGGCAAAAGCGCTAGCATTCGCCTTTCGGTCAAGACATCAGCCTGCATACGGAGTTCGTCGACCATGAAGTTGTTCTCGCGTGGATTTTTCTGGAGTTTTATCGCCCTATTCGCGCTCGTCGGACAGGCGCGGGCTGACGACTATTCGAAGACGATCGAGCTCTTCAAGAACGCGGGCGAAAGCGCCGACTTTTTCCAAAAGAGCTACGCCTACGCCGTTTTCCCCACCATCGGCAAAGCCGGGCTCGGTATCGGCGGCGCTGGCGGCACTGGCCGCGTCTACGAAAAAGGCAACTATGTCGGCGACGTGTCGATGTCGCAGATCAGCCTTGGCTTTCAGGCGGGCGGCCAAGCCTATAGCCAGATCGTCTTTCTGCAGGATAAGCGTGCCTTCGACGAGTTCACCTCTGGTGAGTTCGCCTTTGGCGCAGGCGTCGGCGCAATCGCGATCACGGCCTCGGCCAGTGCGTCGGCGGGCACGACCGGCGCCACCGCCGCCGCGAGCGGCGGCAAACGCGACGCCACGACGACGGGCAACTACTACAAGGGCATGGCGGTGTTCACCATCGCCAAAGGTGGCCTGATGTACGAAGCCTCTCTCGCTGGCCAAAAGTATTCGTACAAGCCGCGTAAGAAATAACGCGGCGATAGTTTCCGCGGACGCCGGGCCTACACGGGCTCGGCGTTCGACCCTCGGCCACCACGCAGTTCATACTCCTGCGTTCCACGATGATAGATGTGATCCGTATCTAGAGCGGCTGTCTTGGCATAGATGAATCCGGGCGCTATCGACTCATAGATCGGCTCGAAGCCGCGCTGCTCGGTCATATGGAAAAGCTCGGCAAACGACTCGACGACGAAGTAGGTCGATTGCAGATCGGAGATCTCGTAGTCCGTACGCATGACCCGATCCACGTTTAGATGGATCCGATGCGGCGATCGACCTTCGAGTGAAAAACGCGTTTCTGTCGGCCCAGACAGAATGCCTGCGCCGTAAATACGAAGACCGCCATTCTCCCGAATCAGGCCGAATTCCACCGTATACCAGTACAGTGCGCTCAAGGCCTTCAAGCGGTTGTACTTGAGCGCCTTCCAACCGGCACGACCGTAGGCAGCCATGTAATCAGCAAAAACGGGATCAGTCAGCAATGGCACATGGCCGAAGACGTCATGAAAAACGTCGGGCTCCTGGATGTAATCGAATTGATCGCGCGTGCGAATGAAGTTGCCTGCTGGGAACCGACGGTTCGCCAAGTGATAGAAGAACACCGCATCGGGAATCAGCATGGGCACCGGCACGACCTGCCAGCCTGTCATGGGTAGCAGCGATTCGTTGATGCGTTCGAAAGACGGAACACCGCCTCGCCCCAAATCAAGTCTCTCCAGTCCGTCGACGAAAGCCTGACAGGCACGCCCCGGCAGCAAGCGCCGTTGACGCTCAAACAATTCGTCCCATAGTCGATTTTCGTCGGCGGTGTAGCGGCGCTGCTGCGGCTCAAGCCAGTCATCTCCCAAATGACTTGGCCGCTTCAACGGCGCCACGAAAACCGAGGGTGGCGTTGCCGGGATTCGACTGAAGTCGAACTCGGTCACTGGCTGACGTCAGCGACGATAGTCGAGCGGCGGCTTGCGATCACCCACCACCGAAACGTATTTGAAGTCGGCGCCGCGCCGTTGCTCGAACTCGGCTCGCGCGCTACGAATCAACTCGGCATCTTGCATCAGTCGTACCGCTGTCAAGGTGAGAACCTTGGTGGCATTCTCCATGCCCTTGAGTCCGATGCTCATCCCGCCTGCGGCAACGGCCTGCCAGGAATGCGCAGGCGTGCCAGGCACCCAGGTCGCTGTTCTAAAACCGATGGTCGGTACCGTCCAGCTGACGTCACCTACGTCCGTGGATCCATACCCACCGCGCGAATTCGGCGCCTGGATCTCCCGCTCCGAACCCAAGGGCAGCGCCGCTTTACCGAGAGTCGTATAAAGTTTTTCTGCAAAAGCCTGCTCATTGGCGTCGTACGTCACGCCACCGACCTTTCGCAGATGATCGTCGACGACAGACGCTAGCGTATCGTTCGGAAGCAAACTGTACGCGCCGTGTATCACTTCGTGGGTCACGCTCGTACCCGTGCCGATAGCGGCGGCTTCGGAAGTCTTCACGATTCGATCAAACATTTCCGACATCACGAGCGGATTACGATGCCGAACGTAGTAGAAAACCTCTGCGCTCTCAGGAACCACGTTCGGCGCGTCACCGCCGCGCGTGATGATGTAGTGGATGCGCGCATCCTGCGGAACATGCTCGCGCATCAGATTAGCCATGAAATTCATCGCTTCGACGCCATCTAGCGCAGAACGGCCTCGCTCCGGCGCGCCGGCAGCATGAGCCGCGATACCCGTGAAGCGAAACTTGGCGCTCTTGTTGGATAAAGTGGGCTCGTTGGTGACGATATTTTGATCACCTGCGTGCCAATGCAACGCCACGTCGACATCGTTAAAGAGCCCGGCACGAACCATATAGGCTTTGCCAGCTCCGCCCTCTTCGGCGGGCGTTCCGT
This sequence comes from Steroidobacteraceae bacterium, assembly GCA_023253235.1. Lineage (GTDB taxonomy): Bacteria > Pseudomonadota > Gammaproteobacteria > Steroidobacterales > Steroidobacteraceae > UBA964. Next base: position 1,751 of record JALRHE010000347.1, on the reverse strand, counting down.
AAAGACGAATCGTCCCGCTGCGACGCTGCGTTTGCAGCCAATGCTTCACCGCGATGGCAGCCGAAGTAGAACCGGCGCCAAACAAATGATGTCCGCAGGCATGGCCCGAGATGCGCCCCTTCAATGGCGAGCGATCAGGCACCGCCGCTTGCGACACACCCGGCAAGGCATCCATCTCCGCGAGGATCGCGATGACGGGTTGACCACTGCCGTATTCAGCGACGAACGCCGTCGGCATATCGGCCACGCCCGCGGTGATGCGAAAGCCCGCTTCGCGCAATTCTTTCTGCAAGCGTGCGCTGCTCTGCTCTTCCTGATAACCAACCTCAGCCCAGTTCCACAGATCGAGCGCCGCGGCACGATCGGCAGCACGGCGTGATTCAATGAACTTGAACAGGGAGTCGTCGGCAGACGCCGCCGCAGAGGTCAGCACGGTAGCCACCGTCACCGCGGCCAGCACGAATGGTCGGAACATCATGAGATCACCTTGAGATGAAACGATGAATCAAAAGCGCCAGGATTGGCGACGATAAAACTTGCCGAGCACCCAGATTGGACCGATCAGCAGATACACGAGATCAGTAAAAAAACTCGGTCGCTTGCCCTCGTAGGCGTGGCCGATGAACTGTCCGATCCAAGCAACGACAAAAACGACGACAGCCGATACAGCCAATGTCAGGATGCCGAACTCAGCGCGTACGTATTCGGTGATACCGAGACTCGCCAGCATGCAAACGGCGGCGCCGACGCCGAGCGGGATTGAGAGGCGCAGCCAAAAAGCCATGGTGAGAACCGCGGCGATCCAAGCCACGCTGCCGGCCGGCAGCGCATCACCCAACGGAATGGCGTACAGCAAGGCCATCACAGACCAGACGATGGCGGGCACACAGAGCACGTGTAACTGTTGGTTACGCATATCCTGATGATCAGCCGAGTACGCGGAAAACCACCGATCGATCGGACGTTCCGAAGACTGGGTCATATCGATAGCCATCGCCGATTCCTCCTTTTGGGTGATCGTCCGGGGGAGCTTAACCCGTCGCCGCCCGCCAGCCACGTTCGAGCTGTTCCAAACGATCTTCCAGCAGACCCGTATAACCGATCGACAAACGTACGAGCCCTGGACTGATGCCCGCGCGCTGCAGTGCTTGCTCATCGAGCTCGCTGGACGTACTCGAAGCGCTGGCACTCATGAGGGTATCGCTGAAGCCGAGGCTGACGGCCATGTAGCCGAAATCCTCGATGTTCTGCAGATGCTCCATGAATCGATTGGCGCGCTCAGCGCTGCCAAGATCAACCGCGAGCAGACCCCCGGCACCATAGCCTGGATTAGCGAGCTCGCGGTGCAGTGCATGATCGGGGTGACTTGGTAGGCCGGGATAAATAACGTTGGCGCCCAACGCCGTCAATGTTTCAGCGCAACGGCTTGCGCGGCGCGCATGCTCCTGCATTCGCAGCCCGAGATTCGGGAAACGGGTGGCGACTTCATACGCCGAGCGCGGGTCCATGGTCGGCCCAAGCAACATCAGGCTGCCGAGATGCAGGTCGTACATGCCATCAATGAAAGCACCGCTCGCACAAACGCAACCGGCCACGATGTCCGACGCTCCGTTGATGAACTTCGTGAGACTGTGGATCACGACATCCGCGCCATGCAGCGACGGGGAAATAGACAAGGGTGCAAAGGTATTGTCGACGATCAACAAGGCACCATGACGATGCGCGATGGCGGCTAAAGCCGGCAGGTTGGC
>JALRHE010000250.1 GCA_023253235.1 Steroidobacteraceae bacterium | reverse complement strand
ACCGTTGAGCGTGACCGGTTTGCCCTGTTGAAAACCGACCGTACACCGCTCCCGTTGAATCACCACATCGTCGCGCCAGAATGCGACGCCCATGATGGGTTGAACGATGTCGATACCCCGATCGAGAAACTCCAAGTCCTTAGCTTCGTGAGTCGCCCCGAGCAGATTCGAATCGGTCGAGTACGCTTTTTCGGCGCTCAGTCGGTAATCGAGACCCGCCGCTTGCAGATAGGCGGACATTTCAGCGCGTCCACCGAGCTCGTCGATGAAGCGTCGATCGAGCCACGGTTTGTAAATCCGCAGTTGTGGGTTTGCGAGCAATCCGTAGCGATAGAAACGCTCGATGTCGTTTCCCTTGTGTGTACTGCCGTCACCCCAGATGTGGACATCATCCTCGCGCATGGCGAGTACGAGCGCGGTGCCCGTGACGGCACGCCCCAACGGTGTGGTGTTGAAATAGGTGTTGCCGGCGGTCGAAATATGGAAAGCGCCACACTGAATCGCCGCGAGCCCCTCATTGACGAGCTGCGAACGACAGTCGACGAGCCGCGCATGCACGGCGCCGAGCTCGAGTGCCTTGCGCGGAATCGCTTCGTAGTCGGTTTCGTCCGGCTGACCGAGATGAGCGGTGTAGGCGCAGGGCTGTGCTCCGCGGGCGCGCATCCAGTGAACCGCGGCACTCGTATCGAGGCCACCCGAGAAAGCGATGCCGACGCGTTCGCCGATCGGCAAGGATTGCAGGATCGTTGTGCTCACAACGGCATCTTACCGGGGTTAACATGTGCCTGAGGAGGCAGGGATGCTCAAACACTGGCGAGAGTTGTTCGGCACGGTGCAATCCGCGGTCAGCGGGTCGGCAGCGCAAGAGAACCACCGGCTGCAATTGGCGACGGCAGTGTTGCTGATCGAAATCATGCAGTCGGATTCGGGCGCCAGCGAGATCGAAGTCGCGACCGTCGAACGCTTGCTACGAGAGCGCTTCGACCTGACTGCCGAGGAACTCGCGCCATTGATGTCGCTCGCTCGCAGCCGACAAGAGGCAGCGCACGATCTGCATGCCTTCACCTCGCAATTGCACGCGGCTTTCGACGCAGCGGAAAAGCAGCGTATTCTGGAGATGTTCTGGCAGGTGGCGTATGCCGACGGCAAACTCGATGACCACGAGCATCATCTGATGCGAAAGCTCGGTGACTTGCTGCACGTCGGCCACGCCACATTCATCGGCACCAAGTTACGGGCTGCGGCCACCCGCAAAACGGACGACGAACCGCAGGTCTGACCCGACGATCAGACGTCGAGATTGGCAACCGACAGCGCGTTCTTCTCGATGAACTCGCGACGTGGTTCGACCTCGTCACCCATCAGCGTCGTGAAGACCTCATCGGCTGCGACCGCATCCTCGATGCGAACTTGCATCAGGCGCCGAGTCTCGGGGTTGATGGTCGTTTCCCAGAGCTGATCGGGGTTCATTTCACCGAGGCCCTTGTAACGCTGGATCGTCTGACCACGCTTGGCATGTTCGAACAGCCAGTCGATGGCTTGTTTGAACGAAGTAATTTCCTGACGCGATTCGCCGCGCTTGACGTAAGCACCATCCTCGATGAGGCCGGTGAGCGTGCGTGACAGATCGGCGATGCGCTGGTACTCGGGTGAGTCGAAGAAATCGCGGGTGAGATGACGATCGAAGCGGCTGCCATGCTCGTCCTTCGAAATATGCAGGCGCGCGATTCCGGCGCCATCGACAGCCGGTTGCAGATCGATCTGATAACGAGCCGCACCATCAGCGACTTGATTGAGCCGGGCCAGCAACTGCGTGGTCCAGTCCTGCAAAGCCGTGGGATCATCGAAAGTCGCGCGTGAAATCACCGGGACATACAGCAACTGGCCGAGTAAACGTTCGTCATAACGGCGCGCCCATCGACCGATGATGCCCTGCACTTCGACATATTGCCGTGCAAGCGCTTCGAGACCTGGCCCTCGCAGCGGCGGAGCCGCCGGATTCACGAACAGCTCCGACTCGTCCAATGCGGCATTGAGCAGCATGGCATTCAGCTCGACTTCGTCCTTCACATACATCTCTTGTTTGCCGCGCTTCACTTTGTAGAGAGGCGGTTGAGCGATGTAGATGTGGCCGCGTTCGATCAGCAGCGGCAATTGTCGATAGAAGAAAGTCAGCAGCAACGTGCGGATATGGCTACCGTCGACGTCCGCGTCGGTCATGATCACGATGCGGTGGTAGCGTAATTTTTCGATGTCGAATTCATCACGGCCGATGCCGCAGCCGAGTGCGGTGATCAGCGTGCCGACTTCAGCAGACGAGAGCATCTTGTCGAAACGCGCCTTCTCGACGTTCAGGATCTTGCCTTTCAAAGGCAGGATCGCTTGCGTACGACGATCGCGACCCTGCTTGGCAGAGCCACCGGCCGAATCACCCTCGACGATGAAGAGTTCGGAGAGAGCAGGATCTTTCTCCTGACAATCGGCTAGTTTTCCGGGCAAACCGGCGATATCGAGAGCGCCCTTGCGGCGTGTGAGTTCACGCGCTTTGCGCGCTGCCTCACGTGCCCGCGCTGCGTCGATGATCTTGCTAGCGATCGCTTTGGCTTCTTGCGGTTTCTCGAGCAAGAACTCGGAAAACTTCGCCGCCATCGCTGTTTCGACGACGCCCTTCACCTCGGAAGAAACCAGTTTATCTTTGGTCTGCGAGGAGAATTTAGGATCGGGCAGTTTGACCGACAAGATCGCGGTGAGACCTTCGCGAGCGTCATCGCCCGTGGTGGGTACTTTCTCGCGCTTGGCGATACCTTCTTTTTCGATGTATTCGTTGAGCGTGCGCGTCAACGCAGCGCGAAAGCCGGCGAGGTGCGTACCGCCGTCTTTCTGCGGAATGTTATTGGTGTAACAGAACATCGACTCTTGGTAGGAGTCGTTCCATTGCATCGCCACTTCCACACCGATAGGGCCTTCTTGAGTGCGGAAGTGAAACACCTGTTCGTGAATTTGCGTTTTCGAACGATTGAGGTGTTTGACGAAAGCTTGTAGACCGCCTTCGTGTTGGAACACGTCGCTCTTGTCTTCGCGCTCGTCGATCAACTCGATGCAGACACCGGAGTTGAGAAAAGAGAGTTCGCGCAGACGCTTCGCGAGAATGTCGTAATCGAACGAAATGTTGGTGAAGATCGATGCGCTCGGCTTGAACCGGACGCTGGTGCCGGTTCGATCTGTCGTACCGACTTCCGCTAGCGGCGCAACAGGTTCACCGAGGCGATATTCCTGCTTATGCAGTTTGCCGCCGCGATGAATGGTCAGGTGCAGCACGTCCGACAGAGCATTTACGACGGATACGCCCACGCCGTGCAGACCGCCTGAAACCTTGTACGAACTATCGTCGAACTTACCGCCGGCGTGCAGCACCGTCATGATGACTTCGGCGGCGGAGCGGCCTTCTTCCGCGTGAATATCGACGGGGATGCCACGACCATTGTCTTCGACCGTGACGGACTCGTCCGCGTGGATGGTGACCACAACGCGGTCACAATGGCCCGCCAAAGCCTCGTCGATGGAGTTGTCGACGACCTCGAACACCATGTGGTGCAGGCCCGATCCATCGTCCGTATCGCCGATATACATCCCCGGGCGCTTGCGGACCGCATCCAGGCCCTTGAGCACCTTGATATTCGAGGAGTCGTAAGTATTTTCACTCATAGCTTACTCTCTGCCTTCTCTAACGTTTCGGAGATCTTGCCTTGTTCCACTTGGAACAGCTTGCAGTCACTCGCATCCATCATGTCTGCGAGCTGACCGGTATCGATGGCGGTGATGAACACCTGGGACGCGCACTGCTTCAGCCTTGCGGCCAGCAGACGACGTTTGTCGACA
>JALRHE010000193.1 GCA_023253235.1 Steroidobacteraceae bacterium | reverse complement strand
GCCCTCGCCGATCGCCGAATCCGGTGCTGGTACACCGATTTCCGACAAACCCGAGCAAGTGCGTCGCTTGCGCACGAACACCGGCAGCCTGAGTGAAGCCGATCAACTGCAGGCGCTGAAGACCGAACTGCAAGAGGCCATCGAGAAAAGCAAGGCACTCGAAGCTTTCAAGGATCAGTTGCTGATCGACATCACACCCGAGGGCTTGCGCATTCAGATCGTCGATGCCCAGAACCGACCGATGTTCGACCTCGCGGGCACCCAGCTCAAAGATTACGCGACGGCGCTGCTGCTCGAAGTGGGCAAGTACCTGAACACAGTCCCCAATCGCATCACCATCTCGGGGCACACCGACGAGACTCCCTTCACCGGTCGCAGGCCGAACTACACCAACTGGGAACTCTCGGCCGATCGAGCCAACGCCGCACGCCGGGCACTGGTCGATGGCGGACTCGCCTACGACAAGGTGGCCCGCGTCATCGGTATGTCGTCCTACGTGTTGCTCGACAAGGCGAATCCGCGTAATCCCATCAACCGACGCATCAGCGTGATCGTCATGACGAAGGCGGCGGAAGATGCCTTGCTGCGAACCGATACGCCGAACGACACATCTGGCAACACTCCGAGCGGCAAGCCCGCCGCGCCCGCGCCTGCCAGTTAAGCACGATTCTGTACGCCAAGATCGCGAGCCAGCGCCTCGATCAACGCTCGGTCTTCAGACAATCGTCGGCGTGACTCTTCGACATCGGGCACGAACTGATCCACCGAGTCGGCACTTAAGATGCCCTGCTTCTGCAACAGCAATTCGTGAGTGCGCAAGCGCTCTCGCACCGCCGAGAGTTCCATGGCCAGACGCAGCGACACCGCCACGAGCTGTGAAATGTTGGCTGGATCCAGACGCTGGTCTTGCCCGGAAGTTGGCGCGTAGATCGGACGAGACTCAGCGCTCACGACGACCTCCAAAGAAATAGTAGTGCCCAGCACCGAGCGGCTCGTAATCGGCGACGATATTGCCCTCGGTGAAACCGGCCGCACGCAGCAGCGCCGGCACGTCGGTATCGGCGAAGCCCGTCCAGAACGGCTCGCCGTTGTTGCGCACCTGCCAATCGTTGGTGACCTGCTTCGGAATCGACAAACGAGCCGGTTGATACGGCACGTCGGCGTTGAGGAATACGCCACCGGGCGCCAAGAGCCGATGTGCCTCGGCAAAAATCTGCGGCGCGATGTCATGCCAGGTCTCGTGAAACAGGATGTGCGAGACGATGAGATCGAAGTGTCCATCGGGATAACCCGTGTGCCGTGCATCGGCCTGCCGAAAATGCAGCTCGACGCCGCGCTCCTCGGCCCAGGCATGACCGAAGCGTACGAACGGTGCCGACAGATCGAGGCCGTGCACCTCGGCATCCGGAAAGGCTTCCTTGTAGGCGATGGTATCGGTGCCGGGACCACAGCCCAGATCGAGAATCCGCCGCGGCTGAAGATCGGGATAGCGACGACGCACGACGCTCGCAATGTAACGACCGATCCCAGGCTCTCCTACGGGCGCGTGGGCGGTCAGACCCTTGGCGGCGCGATACAGCTCGAGCGTACCAAAGTAGATCAAGGCCGCATGCAGATCATGATCATGCTCAGAGTGGTAATAGCCACCCGGCTGACGGTGTATCTCGGTGGAGGCGATGGGCTCGGGGAGATCGAGCGCAGGATTCAACTGTAGCGAGCCGCGCGGCGTGCGCGTCACGGCCGTCGCTCGCGCCTCGAAGGCAGGCCCGATGCGTCGACAGGTGTCACCGACGCTTTGCCACATCAGAGACTGCGACGCGTAGACCATGGATCCCCAGAGCTGATAGAGCGGATCGGCCTCGAACAACGGTCGAGCCTCGTTGCGATCGGCTGGCGCTCGGTGATGCTCGGCAACGAACTGCGGCTCGAGCTCGCGCGCGTAATGTTCGGCGAGATGCTGCTCGAGCGTCTGGTTGGCGTAGCCCTTCAACACACCGACGAAACGTTGCTTGGCCGCTTCGTCATGGCTCGGGCGGTAAAGATCACTCAAGGTGTTCGTGGTCATCGGAGCCTCCTTCGACGTTCGATCATAGCCGGGCTGCGGCGTCCCGGTTACCATTACGCCCATGGGTCGCATATTCGAAGTTCGTAAACATACGATGTTCGCGCGCTGGAACCGCATGGCCAAGCAGTTCGCGCGGATCGCCAAAGACATCAACATGTCGGTCAAGGCCGGCGGACCGGATCCGCAATCGAATCCCGCGCTGCGTCGCGTGCTGCAAAACGC
>JALRHE010000094.1 GCA_023253235.1 Steroidobacteraceae bacterium | reverse complement strand
GTCACCGGTGCGCAGATTGAAGCGCCGAATCTGCGCGGGGCTGATGTAGATGTCGTCCGGCCCGGCGAGGTAGGAGCCATCGGCCGAGCGCAGGAAGCCAAAGCCATCCTGCAGGATCTCGAGCACGCCATCACCGTAGATGTCCTCGCCCTTGCGCGCGTGAGCCTTCAGCAGGCTGAAGATGATGTCCTGCTTGCGCGAACGCGCCATGTTCTCGACGCCGAGCGCCGCGGCCATTTCCACCAGCTTGCTGATGGGCATCGCCTTCAACGTCGTCAAGTTCATCGACTTGCGTGACGCAGCGAGCTCCTCCGGGCTGATGATTTCCGCATCGTCACCGGAATCGATGAACGGCGCGTGATCCATCGGCATCTCGTCGTGCATCGGCCCGCCGACGTTGCCGTGACGCGGACCGCGATTCGGGTCGCGATTACCGTGCCGTGGCTTCTGGCGACGCGGACCGCCACCACCCTGACCCCCCAAGTAACCGCCTCTCACAGGTGGCTATCCAGAAACGCTGCCAGTTGCGAGCGCGATACCGCACCCACTTTCTGCGCCTCGACGGTCCCATTCTTGAACAGAATGAGCGTCGGGATGCCGCGGATACCGTACTTAGGCGGCGTCTGCGGGTTGTGGTCGATATTCAACTTCGCGACGCGCACGCGATCGGCATATTCGCCCGACAGCTCGTCGAGGATCGGCGCGATCATCTTGCAGGGGCCACACCACTCGGCCCAAAAGTCGAGTAGAACGGGCTTGTCGGACTTCAAAACGTCATCAGCAAAGGTGGCATCGCTGGTATTGATGATGTGAGGGCTGCTCACGCGGGTAAACCTCCAGTTGGAGTTAACTAAACAAGTTGAGATGAGGGAAATCGGGGAGTTTGCGAGCCCGTGGCTGAACGCCGTGTCGGGGGGCCGTCAAACGGTTACACTAGGCCGTGTCGATTTTTTGGGTTGCCTCTGGAAGGACCAGAAAATTTAATGGGTGTGAGCTGGGGCTATCGCCGTAAACCGTGGGCAGAACGCCCTTATGGGATGCTTTTGTAGCCAATTCTCGTCCCGTTTGCAAGCATCCCCCGTCTACTCGCTTCGATTCAATACGAACTAATGTCCGAAAACCATCTTTCCGATCTCACCTTCTCCTCCCTCGATCTCGTTCCTGACCTGATGCGCGGCATCGAGGAAGCCGGTTTCACCCGCTGCACCCCGATCCAGGCACAGACTTTGCCCTTCGCGCTCGCCGGCCGCGACGTGGCAGGTCAGGCACAGACCGGCACCGGGAAAACCGCGGCGTTCCTCGTGGGCCTGTTCCAGAATTTGCTGAAGCATCCGGCCCCACCCACTCGCGGCGCCACCTCGATCCGCGCTCTGATCATCGCGCCAACGCGCGAACTCGCCATCCAGATTCATCAGGACGCGATCCAGCTCGGTCAACATACGGGGCTGCGTATCGCTGTGGTCTACGGTGGTGTCGATTACGAGAAACAACGCCGCGACCTCGAAGGTGGTGTCGATGTCTTGATCGGCACGCCCGGACGCATCATCGATTACTTCAAGCAGCATGTCTTCGAATTGCGCGAAGCGCAGGCCGTCGTACTCGACGAAGCCGATCGCATGTTCGATCTCGGCTTCATCGCCGACATCCGCTACATGCTGCGCCGCCTGCCGCCGCCGGATCGCCGCCAATCGATGCTGTTTTCGGCAACGCTATCGCAGCGCGTGCTCGAACTCGCCTACGAACACATGAACGATCCGGCGCTCGTGCGCATCGAGCCTGAAAAAATCACGGCCGATCGCGTTCGGCAGGTGATGTATTACCCGGCGATGGAAGAGAAGATTCCGCTGCTCGTTGGCCTGCTGCGCAAGATGGATCCGCATCGCACCATGGTCTTCGTCAACACGAAGCGCATGGCGGAGAAACTCGAAGACACGCTGCAAGCCAACGGCATCCAAGCGCAGGCGCTTTCGGGCGATGTTCCGCAGAAGAAGCGCATGCGCTTTCTGCAGGACTTCCATGACGGCAAGCTCGCCGTGCTGATCGCAACCGATGTCGCCTCACGCGGCTTGCACATTCCGGAAGTCAGCCACGTCTTCAACTTCGATCTGCCGCAGGACTGCGCAGACTATGTCCACCGCATCGGCCGAACCGCTCGCGCAGGTGCCGAGGGCGATGCGATCAGTTTCGCCTGTGAGGAGTACGCTGTCGCACTGCCGGATATCGAGAAGTACATCGGCCGCAAAATTCCCTATGAGCCGATCAGTGCCGACATGTTGCCGGAGCTCACGTGGCCACCGCGCCGCCCGAGTCCGGAAGGCGCACACCGTGGCCCGCGTCGCGGCGGATCTAGCGGTGGCAGCGGCGGTGGACAGCGCGGCGGTCCGCGCCGTAGCGGCGGCGGAAGCGGCAGTCGAGGCGGTCGACGCTAAAGCAGCTCGACCACGGCATCGATCGCCGTGAACTCCTCATGTAAATGTGGATCACGCGAAGTGTCGGGTCTTCGAACACCATAGACCCAACGCACTTGCGCCGTAACAGCAGCGTGTAACACCGCTTTGCTGTCATCGGCGAACAAGCTACGTGCGGGATCAAAACCCACTTCCGCCCGGGCTGCACGCCAAAACGCCTGATCTTCCTTGGGTGCACCGAATCCGTGGGATGTATAGGCCGCATCCAGAAAATCGAGTACGCCCGTTCGCTCGTGTTTGATTTGCAGGATCGTCGGATGCGAGTTCGTCAACAGCACCAACCGCTTGCCACGCAGTCGCAATTCTTCGAGGAAACGTCGCGCACCCGGCAACCAGGCGACTCGACTCGCCTCCTCGCGATGTACGGCCGCGATATCGATGTCGAGCTGTTCGCTCCAGTAGTCGATCGAATACCACTGCAGCGTGCCTTGTACCCGATGAAATCGCGGTGCGAGTGCCGCGTGGGTTTCGGTGAGCGAGAGCCCTTCTCGCTCTGCGTAGATTTCCGGGACCCGTGCGAGCCAGTTGTAGTTATCGAAGGCGAGATCAAGCAAGGTGCCGTCGAGATCGAGCAGCACGGTGTCGATAGCGGACCAGTCCGGAGCATCGGCAGTGAGGATATCCATGCCGGTATGATACCCG
>JALRHE010000072.1 GCA_023253235.1 Steroidobacteraceae bacterium | reverse complement strand
CGAAGTCGTCGGCATCAATTCGCAGATCTACAGTCGCTCGGGCGGCTACATGGGTATCTCTTTCGCCATTCCCATCGACGTCGCCGTCAACGTACGCGATCAACTCATCGCCAAGGGGCGAGTCAGTCGCGGCAAGATCGGTGTGACCATCCAGCCCATCGATGCGGCGCTCGCCGATAGTTTCGGGCTCGATCGGCCGCGCGGCGCGTTGGTCGGTGCGGTCGAAGAATCGGGCCCCGCTGCCAAGGCCGGTATCCGCGCTGGTGACATCATCCTCTCGGTCAATGGTCGCCTCATCGAGCGTTCCGAAGAGTTACCGACCGTGATCGGGGCAATCAAGCCCGGCGCTGATGCGATCGTCGAGATCTGGCGTGATCGCAGCGCGCGTCGTCTGAACCTGCGGGTGGCGGAGTTGCAGGCCGTGGCCAGCGAGACCAGCGCCGACACCAAGCCGGAGGCGGACGATGCGGCGGATCGATTGGGTCTCGTCGTGCGCGAGCTGACCGACGAAGAGCGGTCGCGCGCAGCGGCTCGCGGTGCCGTACCGCGCGGCCTGTTGGTCGAGCGCGCACAGGGCGCGGCACGCGATGCTGGTATCCAGCGCGGTGACTTCATCGTGGGGATCCGCGGTCAGCGCCTCGAGTCGGTCAAGCAATTCCGCGACGCCGTGGCCAAGGAAAAGAAAGTCGTCCCGCTGTTGGTCTCGCGGGGCGGAAACGAGCTGTTCATCGCTGTGGCCGTGGAATGACCTGAAGCATCCCCGGCCCCCGTCGTGTACGATCGCGTCTCCGCGAGAGGCGCGGTTGTACACGGTTTTTAAAGATGGATGAGCGTTACGAGCCGGCGATCGTCGAGCGCGCGGCACAGCAACACTGGAATACGCATCGCAGCTTTGCCGCGCAGGAGGATCCCGCGCGCGACAAGTTCTACTGCCTCTCGATGTTTCCGTACCCCTCGGGTCGGTTGCACATGGGGCATGTGCGCAACTACACCATCGGCGATGTGCTCTCGCGCTTTGCGCGCATGCAGGGCAAGAACGTGCTGCAGCCGATGGGTTGGGATGCCTTTGGTCTGCCCGCCGAGAATGCCGCCATGGCCAATGGCGTGGCGCCAGCGAAATGGACACGCGACAACATCGCGTACATGAAAAAGCAGTTGCAGGCGCTCGGCTTCGCGATCGACTGGGATCGCGAGATCGCCACCTGTGATCCGTCCTATTACCGCTGGAACCAATGGCTATTCCTGCGGATGCGTGAGAAAGGCATCGCCTACAAGCGCACGGGTGTCGTCAATTGGGATCCGATCGATCAGACCGTGCTCGCCAACGAGCAAGTCATCGATGGTCGCGGTTGGCGCACCGGTGCGTTGGTCGAGAAGCGCGAGATCCCGATGTACTACCTCAACATCACCGCTTATGCGGATGAGTTGCTCGGTGATCTGTCGACTCTCGAAGGCTGGCCCGACCGCGTGCGAACGATGCAGGCGAATTGGATCGGTCGTAGCGAAGGCGCGGAGGTCAGCTTCCCGTTCGCCGACGATACCCGCTCGCTCATGGCAGGTGAGGGCGCGCTCAAAGTATTCACGACTCGCGTCGACACGCTCTTCGGTGTGACTTTCATGGCGGTGGCCGCCGAGCATCCGCTCGCGCTCGCAGCGGCTGCACAGAATCCGGCGCTGCAAACCTTCGTCGACGAGTGCCGACGGGGTAGCACCATGGAGGCGGATGTCGCCACTATGGAAAAGAAAGGTTTGCCTACCGGTTTGCATGTGGTGCACCCCTTCACCGGCAAGCTTGTCCCGGTGTGGGTCGCGAATTATGTGTTGATGGGTTACGGCGAAGGCGCCGTCATGGGCGTGCCGGCGCACGACGAACGCGATTTCGCGTTTGCGCTGAAGCACGATATCGATATCGTCACCGTGATTCGTCCGAGCGATGGATCTTACGAAGAAGCACTCGCGCCTTGGCAAGAGAGCTACGGCGAGACTGGTATCACGGTGAACTCGGGCGAGTTCTCCGGGCTCGACTTCGCTGCGGCTTATGCTGCGATCACGACAGCGCTCGAGGCCAAAGGTCTCGGCCGCAAGCGTATTCAGTTCCGTCTGCGTGATTGGGGTATTTCGCGCCAGCGTTATTGGGGCTGTCCGATACGCCGTGCGTAAAGTCATACAGCGGGTAGATGCACCAGGTGTCACCCGTGCGGTGATGATGCGCATGGCGGATACGATAGGCCAGCGGATCGCGCAGATTGATGTTGCCCGACGCCATGTCGATCTTGAGACGCAGCACCAGACTGCCGTCGGCAAATTCGC
>JALRHE010000051.1 GCA_023253235.1 Steroidobacteraceae bacterium | reverse complement strand
ATTGATCGTACTGGTGCCGGCAGCGATCGCCTCGGCATAGGGCCTGCAACCCTGGAAGCCACAGCGGGTGCACTGGGTCTGTGGCAGCAGCGCGTGGATGGCGTCGGCTTGGGCGCTCATGACACGAGCTGTGATCAGCTGACCGGTAGTCCGCTCGTTACACCTTCGTCGGCGCCGAGCAGGAAAAGGCGATCCGCCTCGTCCGATGCGCACAGCACCATTCCTTCGGAAACGCCGAACCGCATCTTGCGCGGCGCAAGGTTGGCAACGACGACGACATGTCGACCCACGAGCGCTTCGGGCGAGTACGTCTTACGGATTCCTGAGAATACCGTGCGTCGCTCCTCGCCCAGTTCGAGTGTGAGCTTGAGCAGCTTGTCGGAACCCTCGACGAGGCTGGCCTCGGCAACTCGGGCCATCCGCAGATCCAGCTTGGCGAAGTCGTCGATCGAAATCAGCGGTTTGCTTGCAGCGGAATCGGGTGTGGTCACTTTGGAGCTCGTCTTGGTAACGGTCGGGGAATTCTTCGGCGCATCGTCAGCGTTGGTCGTGACGCTCGCTGTATCAACCAGCGCCGCTACTTGCTTCGGATCGAGACGCAACGCGAGCGGCTCGTAGTTGGCAAGCGGAGTGCCGAGCAGTGGTTGCTCGATTTCATTCCAGCGTGCGAGCGGCGCACCGAGGAATGCGGCTGCCTTGCACGCCATCTGCGGTAATACCGGTGCGAGATAAACCATCAACACACGGAATAAATTGATTCCTTGAGTCGCTACGGCAACGACCTCTTCGGCGCGCGCTGGATCCTTGGCAAGCGCCCAAGGTTTGTTCGCATCGACGTATTGGTTTGCCTTGTCGGCGAGGGCCATGATTTCGCGAATCGCCTGCGAGTAGTCGCGAGCCTCGTACAGCGAAGCGAGACGCGGTGCGGCAGCCGTGAATTCGGCGTACAGCGCCGCATCGGGAAGGGTTGGCGCAAGTCGACCGCCACCACGGGCGACGAAGCCGGCGCAGCGGCTTGCGATATTCACGAGCTTGCCGACGAGATCCGAATTGACGCGTGCGGTGAAATCCTCGAGCGAGAGGTCGATGTCATCGACTCCGGCGCCGAGTTTGGCGGCGAAGTAATAGCGCAGTGCTTCAGCTGGCAGATGATCGAGGTAGCGGCGCGCGGTGATGAAAGTGCCGCGCGACTTCGACATCTTCTGACCGTTGATCGTGAGGAACCCGTGCACGTGCACGGCGGTCGGTCGACGGAAGCCGGACCCGTGCAATACGGCTGGCCAGAACAAGGTGTGGAAGTAGCTGATGTCCTTGCCGATGAAATGATGCAGCTCGGTTGTGCTGTCGGGACGAAGGTAATGACTCAGGTCGAGTCCGGTGCGGTCGCAGTAGGCCTTGAAGCTGCCCAAGTAACCGATCGGCGCATCGAACCAGACGTAGAAATACTTCCCGGGCGCTCCTGGAATTTCGAAGCCGAAGTACGGTGCATCGCGCGAGATGTCCCAGTCTTGCAAGCCGGAGTTGAACCACTCGTCGAGCTTCGATCGAACGGCATCCTGCAAGGAGCCGCTCTTGACCCACTCGCGTAGCATCGCTTCGAAGTGGCCGAGTGCAAAGAAAAGATGCTCCGACTCGCGCCATACGGGCGCCGTGTTGCTGATGGTCGAACGTGGTTCGATGAGCTCTGCAGGCGTGTAGGTAGCACCGCAGACTTCGCAACTATCGCCATATTGATCGACGGCTTTACAGGTGGGGCAAGTCCCTCGCACGTACCGATCGGGCAGGAACATGCCGGCCTTTTCGTCGTAGGCTTGGCGCACACTGCGTCGGGTGATGTGTCCGGCTGCCTGCAGGCGCTCGAACATCGAGTCGGTGAAGTAGCGATTCTCGGCCGAGTGGGTCGAGTGGAACTGATCGTGTCCGATCAGGAAGTCACGATAATCGGCCTTGTGTTCCTCGGCGACTCGCGCGATCAGATCCTCGGGGCGTATACCTTCCGATTGCGCGCGGATCATGATCGGTGTGCCGTGGGTGTCTTCGGCGCAGACGTAGAGGCACGAGTGTCCCTGCATCTTCTGGAAGCGAACCCAGACGTCGGTCTGAACGGCCTCGATGATGTGACCGAGGTGCAATGACCCGTTGGCGTAAGGTAGGGCGCTG
>JALRHE010000373.1 GCA_023253235.1 Steroidobacteraceae bacterium | reverse complement strand
GTGGTCGGGCATCAGGGCGCCGGCTTCCTGCACGGACTTCGACTAGATCGAGCGGCCAAAGATGTTCAGGCTGCGCTATTGGCGCGAGACATCCTCGCTGGCACTAGCGCAGACCCGCAGGTCTTGCGTCTGCTACCGCCGTACACATTGAAAACCGAGCACGTGGATCTCCTGCGCGCTGCGTTGGAGGATTTATGAATCGTTTCCTCGATCTAGCGGATTTCAGCCGCGAGGAAGTGCTCGATCTGATCTCGCTGGCACAACACCTCGAGAAGCACCCGGAGCCGCAGGCGCTCGCTGGCAAAATTTTGGGATTGGTGTTCTTCAATCCGTCGTTGCGCACGTTGTCTTCGTTCCAAGTGGGGATGATGCGACTCGGCGGCTCGTCGTTCGTCATCACACCGGGTCAAGGTACGTGGCAACTCGAAACGCGCACCGGTGCCGTCATGAACGGCGGCGCTGCGGAACACGTACGTGAAGGCCTGCCTGTGCTCGCCTCTTATGCCGATGCACTCGGGATTCGCGCCTTCGCCGAAGGCAAAGATTTGCAATACGATCTCGCCGAGACCGCTTTCAAAGCGATGGCCTCGGTCGTCGACAAACCACTGATCAACCTCGAGTCGGCCGTCAATCATCCCTGCCAAGCACTTGCCGACTGGAAGACGCTCGAAGATCGACATGTTCCGCAGCGTGCGAAGTTCGTACTCTCTTGGGCGAATCATCCGCGCGTGACGCCGCTGGCCGTGCCGGCGGCCACCGTACACATGGCAGCGCAACGCGGAATGGAAGTCGTGGTGCTACGCCCCGAGGGCTACGCGCTGCCGCCCGAGATCATGGATAAAGCGCGCGCCGCTGCGGCCACCTCGGGAGGCTCGGTCACCGAAACGACCGACCGCGCCACCGCCATGCAAGGTGCGCACATCCTATACGCCAAAGAATGGGGCTCGACGGCGCACTACGGTGATGCAGCAGCCGATGCCGCACTGCGTGCCAACCTCAGCGACTGGTGCGTACGTGAATCCTGGTTCGACACTGCTGCGGCCGACTGCAAGTTCATGCATTGCTTGCCCGTGCGGCGCAATGTCGCTGTCGCCGATGACATTCTCGACGGCCCGCGCAGCATCGTGCTGCAAGAGGCTTACAACCGTTTGCCCGCCCAAATGGCGGTGTTACATCGACTGCTTTCGACTGGAGTATCTCAACGATGATCATGCATCGCCCCGACCCCTCGGCCGTGATCCGTGCCCTGCGTGGCGCAGCGCCTTACATCCGCTTGTTCAAGGGCAAGACGTTCGTCGTGAAAGCAGGCGGCGGCGTATTCGGTGATCCGGAGGCGACGCGCAATATCATCGAGCAGATCGCCATCCTGCACTCGCTCGGCGTACGCGTCGTCTTCGTACATGGTGGTGGCCCGCAGTTGACGGAGGTCACCGAAAAACTCGGCGTACCCACGCAAATGATCGAGGGCCGTCGCGTGACGGACGAACGTTCGATCGATGCCACGGCGATGGTGCTGAGCGGCCTCATCAACACTCGCATTCTCGCCACCTGCCGCGAACTCGACGTGCCGGCGATCGGCATCAGCGGTGTGGACGCCGGTCTCATCCAGGCGCACAAGCGCGCGCCGGTGAAACTGCAGAGCAGCGACGCCACCGTCGATTACGGTTTCGTCGGCGACATCGACTACATCGACACCGACGTCATCCGAAAACTACTCGATAACGGTTTGATGCCGGTGATCTCGCCGCTCTCGAGCGACGGCTCGGGTACGCTGCTCAACATCAATGCCGACACCGTCGCAGCCGCCATCGGCGCCGCTCTCGGGGCCGAGAAGCTGGTGCTGTGCACGGGCGCACCCGGCATTCTCGAGCGCGTCGAAGACCCCACATCGGTTATCTCGTATACGGATCTCGCTGGTCTCAAGCGCCTCAAAGACGAGAAGCGCATCGTCGATGGCATGCTGCCAAAGGCGAAGGCGATCGAATCGGCGATTCAGGGTGGTGTGCAGCGCGTGCACGTCATCTCCTACAAAGCGGCTGATGCGATCTTGGCCGAGGTCTTCACCAACGAAGGCACCGGCACGCTCGTCGTCGCCGATATCGGCAAGCTTGCGCCCGCCGAACTCGCCGCTGCACACTCGGCCCGCGCATGACACGACTCTGGGACAAGGGCGCACCGCTCGATGAGCGGGTGCTGCAGTACACGGCGGGCGAAGATCACGCTCTCGATGAGCGCCTCGTCCCCTACGATGCACGCGCCTCGATTGCCCATGCCCAGATGCTGCATGCACAGGGGCTGCTGTCAGCTGAGGACTGTGAAGCCATCGAGAGTGGTCTCGAGTCGCTGATCGCCTCTCACGCCAAAGGTGATTGGCGTATTGAACTTGCGGATGAAGATGGCCAGACGGCGCTCGAAAAACGTTTGACGGCACTCATCGGTGCTGCAGGCGGACGGGTGCATCTTGGCCGCTCACGAAACGACCAAGTCCTCACCGCGCTGCGTCTATATCTGCGCGATGCCACAGAACAACTCGCAGAAGGCGCCGAAACCGTGGCACTCGCCTTGTCACGACTGGCCGCTCGCGAGGGCGATCTCGAACTGCCAGGCTATACCCACATGCAACAAGCGATGCCGAGCTCGGTAGCGCTATGGGCAGACGGCTTTGCGGCGGAACTGCGTGACGACGCTGCGGGCTTGCGTGCTGTGCAGCGACGCCTGGGCAAGAACCCGCTCGGGTCCGCAGCCGGCTACGGCACTCCGGGTTTGCCGCTCGATCGCGAGGCCACCACTCGCGCGCTCGACTTCGAATCGGTACACGAACCGGTCACAGCGGTGCAGCTCTCGCGCGGCAAGGCCGAGTCGCAGCTGTTGTTCGAAATCGCGCTGTTGATGCAGGACCTCGGCCGATTCGCAGCGGACGTCTGCCTCTATTACACCCAAGAATTTGCTTTCCTCGAACTGCCGGATGAGTTCACGACGGGTTCGTCGATCATGCCGCAGAAACGCAATCCCGATGTTTTCGAGTTGCTACGAGGTCGAACGGCCACGGCGCACGGCTGCCTCGTCGAAGCGCTCGGCATTTTTGCGAAATTGCCGTCAGGCTATCAGCGCGATCTGCAACTGCTTAAACTGCCTTTGTTCCGCGGCATCGATCTCGCGCTAGCCAGCACGGCCATACTGCCGCCCGCGATCGATGCAATGCGCTTCAAACGCGACAACATCGACCTCGATCCGTCGATTCATGCTGCAGAACGCGCCAATCAGCTGGTGGTTAGCGAGGGCATTCCGTTCCGTGAAGCCTATCGTCGCATCGGCGCCGAACTGCAAGCCAACAAGGTGCACGAAAAATGAGTGGACTCCCGGTACCGTGGCGCGCAGATCTCACCCTCGAGGGACTCAACTCATACGCCAAAGGTACGATGGTCGAAAATCTCGGCATCGTTTTCACCGAAATCGGTCCGAACTTTCTGCGCGGCACGATGCCCGTGGATGAACGCAGTTGTCAGCCCATGGGCGTGTTGCATGGTGGTGCATCGGTTGCTTTTGCCGAGACACTCGCAAGCACGGCTTCGAACGCTACGATGGACGATGCGCATCGCGTACTCGGGCAAGAGATCAACGCGAACCATCTGCGCCCGGTCCCGAAAGGCGAACGCATCACGGGCACAACTTACCTGCTACACGCCGGTGCGCGCAGTCAGGTTTGGTCCATCGAAATCCACAACGATCGCGGACAGCTCGTCTGCATCTCTCGAATCACGATGGCTGTGATCAACCGCCGATGAACGACTTCGCGCGCATACCGGATCCATCGCTCGTCACCTATACGCACGTGATCTACGGTTTGCATGCGCTGTCGGTACTGATCGGGATCACGGGTGCCGCGACGATCGTCGGTAGTTTTATTTTTGGGCTGCCCTCGATCGTCGCCGTCGTGATGAACTATGCGCGTCGTAGCGAGGCTCGCGAGACCTGGCTCGAGAGTCACTTCCGCTGGCAGATCAGCACGTTTTGGTGGGCGTTTTTCACCAGCGTCATCGTGCTCGTACTCTCGGCGCCGCTGATGCTGATCCTCGTCGGATTCGCCACCGCCGCGCTCGGGTTTCTGGTCATCGGTGTATGGGTACTGTATCGCGTGCTGCGAGGTTGGCTCGCGCTGCGAGATCTGCGAGTCGTGCCGTGATGTATCGGCACTTAATCGGCTTTTTTTGTCTGATGGCTAGCCTGGGCATCGCCAGCTGCGGTCAAACCGGCCCCTTATATCTTCCCGATGATGACGCCAAAGTGGTCATCAAGCCGGCGTCCGAGCCCGCACCTCAATAACAAGATCGCGTCGACCCCTCGGTTTTCCGCAGGCGCGCGAAACCGCCGCGTTTTCTATGATGCGAAGGTCATGGTCCTCGCGATCAATACGACCGCTCCCGATTTCTGTGAAGGTAATGGCTGTGGTAGCCACACCGTCACCACGAAAGACCTTCGCCGCGCATGGCTTGCGCTTGCGGTGATGTTCGTCGTGGTATTGCGATCGAGTCTCATTTGCCATACGCCTGTCATTTCATCGGACATGGCCATTGATGCACTGATCTTGAGCAGTTATTGCAGCGTGAGCGGCAAGACACCGGCCCCACCACCCGGCGAAGAGAATGATGACGATCGCGTCACCTGCTTGCACAGCGCGACCCGTCGTCGCATCACCGTAAGTTCCGCTGGCGAATCGGTATAATGAGTCTCGATCGATATCCCCCAGACGAAAAGGAATTTCCCATGACTGACAAACTGACCCGTCGCCAAGTGATCGGCGCCAGCGTCCTTGGTCTTTCTGCGATCGGTGTTGCCGTCGAAACGGCGCAAGCTCAAGCCAAGCTGCCGCTTTTGAAAGCCGACGAACCCGCCGCCAAAGCTCTGGGCTACGTCGAAGACGCCAAAAAGGTTGATGCCAAAGCCAATCCGAATTTCAAACCGGGTCAACATTGCGGCAACTGCCTGCAGTGGGGCGAGAAAGATCGCGCTGCCGCCGAAGGCAAGTGCAATCTGTTCCCGGGCAAGCATGTGAAGAACCCGGGCTGGTGCAAAGTCTACGTGAAGGCCCCCGGCGTCGCTTAATTCATCGATCAGCCGGACGGCGCGCCTCGCGCCGTCCGGCATTGATCACTCGCCGTCGTGAATAAGGTCGACCTCGTCCTCATCGACGGCTCTTCGTATCTCTATCGGGCTTTCCACGCCCTACCGCCATTCACCAACTCCCGCGGTGAACCGACCGGCGCCGTACTCGGCGTGGTCAACATGCTGCTCAAATTTTTGCGTGAGTACGAAGCCACGCAGTTTGCCGTCGTTTTCGATGCGCCCGGCAAAACGTTTCGCGACGAACTGTTTGCGGAATACAAGGCGCATCGACCACCGATGCCCGACGATCTTCGGGCTCAGGTGCAACCGCTGCTCGATACCGTCGAAGCCTTAGGATTGCCGCTGCTGCGCATCGGTGGAGTCGAAGCTGATGACGTCATCGGCACTCTCGCTCGGCGCGCAGCCGATGCAGGTCAGCGAGTCCTGATCTCGACGGGCGACAAAGATATGTGTCAGCTCGTCAGCGAGCACATCACCCTGATCAATACGATGTCGGGCAGCATCTATGATCGAGACGGCGTGAAAGCGAAGTTCGATGTCTGGCCTGAGCAGATCATCGACTATCTTGCGCTCGTCGGTGACACCTCGGACAACATTCCGGGTATCGACAAAGTCGGTCCCAAAACGGCGGCCAAATGGCTTGGCCAATACCAAACGCTCGATAATCTCGTCGCACATGCCGAGGACGTCAGCGGCAAAGTTGGTGAGAACCTGCGTGCAGGGCTTTCGACGCTCGAGTTGTCACGACAACTGGCGACCATTCGCTGCGATCTTGAACTGCCGATCGAAGCGAACGACCTGACGCGTCGCGCTGCCGACGACTCGCGCTTGCGGGAAATTTATACGCGCATGGAATTCCGTGCGTTGTTGCGCAGTTTGGGTGGCGACACCACGAGCGGCGAAGGCTCGACGAAAAGCGACGTCCCGAGTTCGTCAGTGGCGGCGCCATCGATTGGCTCTCACGATCTCGAGCGGGATCCTCGCGTGACCGAGGCCCCGCGACGCTACGAGACCGTGCTCGATATGGCACACCTCGATCGCTGGATCGATGCGCTCGCCGTCACCGAACTCGTAGCTAAACTCGTCGGCCTCGTACACGACACGGACGCTGATGTCGACCAGCTCGCCCGACTGCCTCAACTTCTTGAGGATGCCGGCCGTCATTGG
>JALRHE010000238.1 GCA_023253235.1 Steroidobacteraceae bacterium | reverse complement strand
CGGCCTTCGGCGGCATGATCGTGATCGCACTCGATCAGCCGATCGATCGTGTCACGGTACAGGGTCGCTTCCAGCGCGTGTCACCGATGGACGTCGAACAGACCGTACGCGATCGCCTGCACGAGGCGGGTCTCGTCTCGGTGAACCTCGCGACGCTACAGCGCGCGATCGAGGAATTGCCATGGGTCGACACGGCGAGTGTCGCAAGGCAGTGGCCACGTGGCTTGACGGTCCAGATCACCGAGCAAGTGGCGGCGGCGCGTTGGGGTGCCAATGGTCTGCTCAATGCGCGCGGTGAGTTGTTCTTGAGCGAAGCGCGATTCATCCCGCCCGAACTGCCGCGACTGACGGGGCCGAACGGTGCAGAGGGTCTCGTCGCGCAGCGCTACTTCGCGATTCAGGGTCGATTGATCGAAGGCGGTGTGCGCATCGTTGCGCTTCGTCTCGATGCGCGCGGTGCTTGGGAAATCGATCTCGACAATGGCGTCAAGGTTCGTCTCGGTCGTCGGCAAGTCGACGAGCGCTTCGATCGTTTCGTCGCCGCTGCTCTGCGCCTCGTCGTGCAGCGTGGCGCCGAGATGGCTTACGTTGACATGCGTTACACGAATGGCTTCGCGGTCGGTTGGCGCGGTGGCACCAAGGTCGCGGCAGTCGACGAATTCGACGAAACCTCTGAAGGCTGATTACACGGAACGGCAGCGAATATGGCGAAGAAAACGGACAGACAGCTTATCGTCGGATTGGACATCGGCACCTCCAAGGTGGTGGCGTTGGTGGGCGAGATCGCTGCCGACAACAGCATCGAAATCATTGGTATCGGCTCGCAACCTTCGCGTGGCTTGAAGCGTGGTGTGGTCGTGAACATCGAGTCGACCGTCCAGTCGATCCAGCGCGCCGTTGAAGAGGCGGAGTTGATGGCCGGTTGCGAGATCCACTCGGTCTTTGCCGGTATCGCGGGCAGCCACGTTCGCAGTCTCAACTCGCACGGTGTCGTCGCCATTCGCGATAAGGAAGTGCAGCAGGTCGACGTCGAACACGTGATCGATGCAGCCAAGGCAGTCGCTATCCCGGCAGATCAAAAAATTCTGCATGTGCTGCCACAGGAATTCATCATCGACGGCCAAGAGGGTATTCGCGATCCGGTCGGCATGTCCGGTGTGCGCCTCGAGGCCAAGGTCCATATCGTCACGGGTGCCGATAGCGCCGCCCAGAACATCGAGAAATGCATCCAACGCTGCGGCCTCGCGGTCGATGACATCGTGCTCGAGCAGTTGGCCTCGAGCTATGCGGTGCTGACCGAGGATGAAAAGGATCTCGGCGTCTGCATCGTCGACATCGGTGGTGGCACGACGGACATCGCCGTTTTCTCGCATGGTGCGATTCGACATACCGCCGTCATCCCCATTGCGGGCGATCAGGTGACGAACGACATCGCCGTCTCGATGCGTACGCCGACGCCGAGCGCAGAAGAGATCAAGCTTCGTTACGCCTGTGCGCTCTCGCAACTTGCCAATTCAGACGAGACGATCGAAGTGCCGAGTGTGGGTGACCGTCCGGCGCGACGTCTTGCTCGTCAGACTTTGGCCGAGGTGGTCGAGCCACGATACGAAGAGCTGTTCGCACTCATCCAGGAGGAGTTGCGTCGCAGTGGCTTCGAGGAAGTCATCGCAGCGGGCATCGTACTCACCGGCGGCAGCGCAAAGATGGAAGGCGCGATTGAGCTCGCCGAAGAGGTTTTCCATTTGCCGGTGCGCTTGGGTGTGCCAGCCGGGGTACGCGGCATAGCCGATGTCACGAGCAATCCGATTCACGCGACGGGCGTCGGCCTGTTGCTCTACGGCCGCGATCACACCGTGCCAGGTCAGCGTAGCCGCGCCATCGCAGGCGGCGCACGCAGCATGGTTGACCGCATGAAGAATTGGTTCCAGGGAAATTTTTGATCTTTCGACATTCACGACACAGGAGCGACTCAACATGTTCGAACTGATGGATGCTTACAGCCAGAGCGCGGTAATCAAGGTTCTCGGCGTCGGTGGCGGCGGCGGCAACGCGGTCTCCCACATGGTGCAATCGGGGATCGAAGGCGTGGACTTCATGTGCATCAACACCGATTCGCAGGCGTTGAAGAACTCCAACGTCAAGACGGCGCTACAGATCGGCTCGAACATCACCAAGGGTCTTGGTGCCGGTGCCAATCCGGATGTGGGTCGTCAGGCTGCCATGGAAGATCGTGATCGCATCATCGAGTTGATCGAAGGTTGCGACATGCTGTTCATCACGGCCGGCATGGGTGGCGGTACCGGCACGGGCGCTGCGCCGGTCGTTGCGCAAATCGCCAAGGAGCTCGGCATTCTGACGGTCGCGGTCGTGACGCGCCCGTTCAACATGGAAGGCAACAAGCGTTCTGTCGTCGCTGATATGGGCATGAGCGAACTGGCCAAGCATGTCGATTCGCTCATCACCATTCCGAACCAGAAGCTTCTGACGGTACTCGGCCCGAAGACGACGCTGCTCGATGCATTCAAGAGCGCCAACGGCGTGTTGCAGGGTGCGGTGCAGGGCATCGCCGAACTCATCACCCGTCCGGGTCTCATCAACGTGGACTTCGCCGACGTGCGCACTGTGATGAGCGAGACCGGCATGGCGATGATGGGCTCAGGTCATGCGAGCGGTGAAGACCGCGCGCGAGTGGCCGCTGAAATGGCCGTCTCGTCGCCGCTGCTCGAAGACGTGAACTTGTCCGGTGCTCGCGGCATCCTCGTCAACGTCACTGCCGGTATGGATCTCGGCATCGGCGAGTTCGAGGAAGTCGGCAACATCGTCAAGGAATTTGCGTCCGAAGACGCGACCGTCGTCGTCGGCACCGTCATCGATCCGAACCTCAGCAACGAGCTGCGCGTGACGGTCGTCGCGACCGGCCTCGGTCGTCCGCAAGTGCAGGTGGCACCGGCGCCGGCGCCCACCGCTACCCGCGCGACGGGTGTTCGTGGTGAGGGCGTCGCTCGTCCGGTGCGTCGTCCGTTCGCCGTGAGCTCCGACTACGCCAAGCTGGAAGTGCCGGCGATCGAGCGTCTGAAAGCGGCGGCTGGCGATGGCCTGGTCCACAGCGCCGAGCCGGTTGAGGATATCCTCGACATTCCGGCGTTTTTGCGTCGTCAGGCCGACTGATCGCCTTTGAGATAAGATTCGCCTCCGTCGTGATCAGGCGGCGTGCCGAACCTCGGTGCGCCGCCTGATTCGGAAGAAATCATGGTCGGTCAACGAACTCTCAAGAACATCATGCGGGCAAGCGGTGTCGGCTTGCATACCGGCAAGCGCATCCTGATGACGGTGCGGCCGGCTGCTCCCGATACCGGCATCGTGTTCCGTCGGACCGATCTACCGGAGCCCGTCGATATCCCGGCTCGCGCCGAGAATGTCGGTGAGACCATGCTTGGCACCGTGCTCCACAAGGGCGATGTGAAGGTGTCGACCGTCGAGCATCTGTTGTCGGCCTTCGCAGGTCTCGGTATCGACAACGCGCTCGTCGAGGTGTCCGGGCCCGAAGTGCCGATCATGGATGGCAGCGCAGGCCCTTTCGTCTTTCTGCTGCAATCGGCGGGCATCGAAGAGCAGCGCGCGCCGAAGCGTTTCATCCGCATCAAGAAGAGCGTGCAGGTCGAAGACAGCGACAAATGGGCGCGTTTCGATCCGTTCGATGGTTTCAAGGTGAACTTCGAGATCGAGTTCAATCATCCGATTTTCAAGCGCCACGCCCAACGCGCGACCATGGATTTCTCCACGACCTCATTCCTCAAAGAAATCAGTCGTGCACGCACTTTCGGGTTCATGCGTGATCTCGAGTTCATGCGCTCGCGCAACCTCGCGCTCGGCGGCAACCTCGACAACGCCATCGTGCTCGATGATTCGAAAGTGCTGAACGAGGGTGGCTTGCGCTACGAGGACGAGTTCGTCAAACACAAGATCCTCGATGCGATCGGCGATCTGTATTTGCTCGGCTTTTCCTTGATCGGCGAATTCACGGCGTTCAAGTCGGGCCACGGTTTGAACAACCGCTTGCTGCGCACCGTGTTGGCCGATCCTGCCGCTTGGGAGGCGGTGGTTTTCGAGCGTCCTGAGGACGCGCCGATTTCTTACGTGCGACCGCCCGCGCTGGCGGCGGCTGGCTGAATTCGCACCAGCGATTTTTTCAACGAGGCGTCTCGCGCCACGATGGCTGCCCAGTGCTCGGCGAGTGCGTAACGCAAGCGGGCCGACCAGGCCGCGTTGGCGGCGTGCAGCGTGAGACAGCCTTCCCGGACGCTCACTTGCGTGACTGCGGCGGCAAGTTCGTCGCCCCAGAGCGTCGCCAGAAAGTCCTTCCAGTCCTCGACGCGGTTCGCGGCCGCAGCAAGTCGCGGTTGACCGAGACCGACCTTGGTCAGCAAGTCTTTGATTTCCAAAGGCTTACTTCTCGGGCGAGTCGAGCCTGACGCCGTTTTGGCCGATTTTGGGTTGTTTCGCACAGTTGATTTGGGCATAGTCCCCGCCCTGTTCGGGCCGTCGACCCGTCTGACGAAGCGAGTATCGCATCGTGGGGGTCTGTCGGCGATCTTCTCTCCCGCCGCAATCGGGGGCTTGGCGTATGAGATTGATCGTATTTGCGCGCCGCGCGGCTGGCGCATCCCGCATCGACTTGTCCGGTCGTCTGGTCATTGCCACGGCCGTTGTGATCCTGTTTTCCGTCATGGCGGGCGCCTTTTACGCGGGCGTTCAGCTCGGTTCGGGTGCAATTTTCGATTCGACCACGCCAGGCGGCATCGCTCGCTCAGCGCTGCAGCAGAAGCGGGAACTCGAGGATTTGCGCGCGCGTGTGCAGGAGCGTATCGATGTGCTCTCGGCGCGTGTTGGTCAGGCGAATGCGCAACTCGTCAGACTCGACGAGCTCGGCAAGCGGCTGGTCGAGATGGCGAACATCGACTCACGCGAATTCGACTTCGGCTCGCCGGTCGCCCTAGGTGGTCCGGAATTGCCAGGAGAGCCTGTCGCCGCACCCGATCTGACCTCGATGATCGACGCGCTCGAGTCGCAACTGGCGTCGCGAGATGTGCAGTTGGGCGTGCTCGAAAGCCTGATTTTGCAGCGGGATTTACGTCGTCAGACGCTGCCCGATGGGCGTCCGGTGCGGCAGGGTTACCTCTCGTCGGGATTTGGTACGCGGCAAGATCCTTTCACTGGACACGGTACCTGGCACCTTGGGGTGGACTTCGCAGGTAACGAAGGGGACCCGGTGATTTCGGTCGGTGCTGGCGTCGTGACTTACGCGGGAGAGCGCAGCGGCTACGGCCTCGTGGTCGATGTGTCCCACGGCGACGGATTCGTCACCCGCTACGCGCACAATCGTCATCTGAAGGTCCGGGTGGGTGATGCCGTCACGCGCGGACAACCCATCGCTGCCATGGGCTCGACAGGCCGCTCGACCGGGCCACACGTGCATTTCGAGGTTCTCCGCAACGGCCGCCACGTCAATCCGCTTGCCTACATCGACCGTTGACGCTCGCCGTTGAACCATTCGACCAGCCGGTCGTCAAACCGTAAAATGGCGGTTTTAGCCGCAAGGTCCATAACTCTGTGCTGAATTTCCTCACCCGTATTTTCGGCAGCCGCAACGAGCGACTGCTGAAGGCCATGTCTCGTGAAGTGCGCGCCGCGACGGCCTTCGAGCCCGCGTTGCAAGCGCTCAGCGACGAGGCCCTGAAGGCCAAGACCGAGGAGTTCCGTTCCCGTCTCGCTGCCGGCGCCACACTCGACCAGCTGCTGCCCGAAGCGTTTGCGGTCGTCCGCGAGGCATCGCGTCGCGTGCTCGGCATGCGGCACTTCGACGTGCAGTTGATCGGTGGCATGGCGCTACACCGCGGGCGCATCGCTGAGATGCGCACGGGTGAAGGCAAAACCTTGATGGCAACCCTGCCGGCCTACCTCAATGCGCTGCCAGCCGAGGGTGTACACGTCGTCACGGTCAATGAATACCTCGCGCAGCGTGACGCCGAGTGGATGGGGCCGGTCTATCGCTTTCTCGGTTTGTCGGTCGGTGTCATTCGTAACTCCCAGAGTGCGGAAGAGAAGCGCGCCGCCTATCGCTGCGATATCACCTACGGCACCAACAACGAATTTGGTTTCGACTACCTCCGCGACAACCTGGCTTTCCGACTGGACGACCGGGTGCAGCGTCAACTCGCGTTCGCGATCGTCGACGAAGTCGACTCGATCCTGATCGACGAGGCGCGTACGCCACTCATCATTTCCGGGCCGGCGGAAGAGGGTGTCGACACTTACGTCGCCATCAACAATCTCGTTCCACGTCTCGAGCGTGGCGAGACGATCGAGAAAGCGGCGACCTCAGCGTTTTCCGGCAGCGAAACCGACTCGACCGGTGATTACACGGTCGACGAAAAGCAGCGCCAGGTGCACTTGACCGAAGTCGGTCACGAGAAGGTCGAAGCCTTGATGATCGAGGCGGGTTTGCTGCGTGAGGGCGAGAGTCTTTACGACCCGGCGAACATTCGCTTGATGCATCACCTAAACGCGGCGCTGCGTGCCCATGCGCTCTACAAGCGTGATGTGGAATACATCGTGCGTGGCGGCGAGGTGATCATCGTCGACGAGTTCACCGGCCGAACCATGCCAGGACGTCGCTGGTCCGATGGTCTGCATCAGGCCGTCGAAGCCAAAGAGGGTGTCCGCGTTCGCGAAGAGAACCAGACCATCGCGTCGATCACCTTCCAGAACTATTTCCGTCTCTACAAGAAGCTC
>JALRHE010000203.1 GCA_023253235.1 Steroidobacteraceae bacterium | reverse complement strand
CGGGAACGGGTCGCGATGGTCGCTTGACCAAGGCGGACGTCATCAGTGCGGCGAGCGCACCGAAGGCCACTGCAGCACCCGCAGCGGTTGCTCCGTCGGGTCCGCGCGCAGAGCAGCGCGTGCCGATGACGCGTCTGCGTGCGCGTATCGCCGAGCGATTGGTGCAGGCGCAGCACACAGCTGCATTGCTGACGACGTTCAACGAAGTGGATCTCACGGCAGTCACCGAGTTGCGTGCGCGGCACAAAGATCGCTTCGAGAAAGAGCACGGCGTGAAGCTCGGTTTCATGTCTTTCTTCGTGAAGGCCAGCATCGAGGCGCTGCGTAAGTTCCCGGTGATGAATGCGGCCGTCGAAGGTAACGACGTGATCTATCACGAGTTCTACGATATCGGTGTTGCGGTATCGACCGACCGCGGACTCGTCGTACCGGTATTGCGTAATGCCGAGAATCTGGGCTTTGCTCAGATCGAGAAGCAGATCGTCGAATACGGTACTCGCGCGCGCGCTGGAAGCCTCGCTCTGGAGGATCTGCAGGGTGGTACGTTTACCATCACCAACGGTGGCGTGTTCGGTTCGTTGCTCTCCACACCGATCGTGAATGCGCCGCAGAGCGCCATTCTCGGTATGCACAAGATCCAGGAGCGGCCGGTGGTCGTGAATGGTCAGATCGTCGTGCGTCCGATGATGTATCTCGCCGTCAGTTACGACCATCGCATCATCGACGGACGTGAAGCCGTGCAGTTCCTCGTCACGATCAAGGATTGCCTCGAGGATCCGGGTCGCATGCTGCTCGGTCTTTGATTGCAGGAATAAATCTCATGAGCGAATTTGATGTCATCGTCATCGGCGGCGGTCCCGCCGGTTATCCGGCTGCCATTCGGGCGGCGCAGAACGGTCTGAAGGCCGCCTGCATCGACAATTGGAAGAACTACGACGGGTCGGCGACGTTTGGCGGCACCTGCCTCAACGCCGGATGTATTCCGTCCAAAGCGTTGCTCGAGTCGTCGGAGCTGTTCCATCGGGCCCAATCCGAGTTCGCTTCGCATGGCATCAAGACCGGCGCGGTGTCGGTGGACATCGCGGCGATGCAAAAGCGTAAAGCGGGCATCGTGAAGACGATGACTGGTGGCATCGTGCAGCTGCTGAAGTCGGCGGGCGTGACGGCCATGCAAGGCCATGGCAAGTTGCTGCCGAATCGACAAGTCGAATTTACGGCGCACGACGGTACCAAGCAGACGCTCTCTGCTCGCCACGTCGTGCTGGCAAGTGGCTCTCAGCCAATGCCGCTCAAGAGTGCCCCCTTCGATGGCAAGCACATCGTCGACAGCTGGGGTGCCCTCGAGTTCGACGCGGTGCCGAAGCGCTTGGGCGTCATCGGCGCGGGCGTCATCGGATTGGAGCTCGGCAGCGTATGGCGCCGACTCGG
The DNA here is from genome assembly GCA_023253235.1 of Steroidobacteraceae bacterium. GTDB lineage: Bacteria > Pseudomonadota > Gammaproteobacteria > Steroidobacterales > Steroidobacteraceae > UBA964. The sequence goes on along the minus strand of JALRHE010000203.1, from coordinate 2,449 downwards.
TGCCGAAGTCGTGGTGCTCGAGGCCATGCCAGGGTTCCTCGCCATGGCTGATCAGCAGCTTTCCAAAGAAGCACTGAAGCATTTCAAAAAGCAGGGTCTCGATATTCGTCTCGGTGCCAAGGTCACCGGTGCGGCGGTGAAGGCCGGCGCGGTCGATGTGACGTACACCGATTCGAGCGATGCCACGCAGTCACTCACCGTCGACAAGTTGATCGTGTGCATCGGTCGCCGCCCTTACACCGATAACTTGCTGGCTGAGGGAACGGGCGTGAAGCTCGATGCCCGTGGTTTCATCGAGGTGGATGAGCACTGTCACACCGGCGTCGAGAACGTCTGGGCAGTGGGCGATTGTGTGCGCGGCCCGATGCTCGCGCATAAGGGCAAGGAAGAGGGCGTGGCGGTTGCTGATCGCATCGCTGGGCTTTATTCACACGTCAATTACGATGCCATTCCCTCGGTGATCTACACCGCGCCTGAGATTGCTTGGGTCGGTCAAACCGAAGAGCAAGTGAAGGCGAGTGGTCGTGCCTACAAGGTCGGTAACTTCCCGTTCCTCGCCAGTGGTCGCGCGCGCGCGATGGAGGCCGGCCAAGGCTTCGCCAAGGTGGTCGTCGCTGCCGATGACGATCAGATCCTCGGCGTGCATATCATCGGTCCGATGGCGGGCGAGTTGATCGCCGAGGCCGTCTTGGCAATGGAGTATTCGGCGAGCGCCGAGGATCTACAGCGCACGATCCACGCTCACCCGACGCTCTCCGAGGCGCTGCACGAGGCAGCGTTGGCCGCCGACAAGCGCGCCATCGACATGCCGAATCGCTGACGCTCAGCGACGTTTCGGGTCGATCGACCAGCTCACCGTCAAACACCGCTCCGGGTGTGCGTGTCGCATGCGTTGCAGACTTGCGCAGCGCTCGGCGTGCACCGTGATGCCACGGCTCAACGTGATGTAGGCGGTCATGGGCTCAGGCGGTACGGGCGTGCAGCATTTACCGAAGGTGATCGGCAAGTTACCGATGCCTTCGAGAGCAATCGGTCCGTTCCCTTCGGCATGTTGTGCCGGCGTGCGGCGCGGTGCGATCGGCGTTGCAGGAGCGGTTTCTTTGGGGGTCACCCGACGCAGAACCGCAGCGGCGACCTGTGCCAGAGTCATCTCGCCTTCGCCCAACCATCGATAGAGCTGGCTCGCATCCCCGGCTTTCAAATCGGCAGCTAACGCGGGCACGAGATCGAGACCCACACCGAGTCTCGCAAGTTCACGTTCGAGCAGTTGTCGTCCGGCGGCCTCGTTCTCTGAGGCATCGAGTCGCCTGAACCAGCTGCGCAGTTTGGCGCGGCTGCGCGGTGAAATCAGGAACCCCTCCTGTGTGAGCCAGTCGCGACTCGGGTTTTCCAGCTTCGAGGTGATGATCTCGACCACCTGTCCATTGGCGAGCGGTTGCGTCAGCGTCACGATGCGGCCGTTGACCTTAGCGCCGCGGCAGCGGTGCCCGAGTGAGGTGTGCACCTGATAGGCGAAATCGAGAGCGGTAGCGCCTTGGGGCAGATCCACGACCTCGCCGCGCGGTGTCAGCGCGTACACACGATCTTCGAACAGCTCGGCGCGAACTCGGTCGAGAAAGTCCTGATCGCCGGCGCTGCTGGCGTCGGGCGTGTCGAGTAGCCTGCGGACCCATTCGATTTTCTTCTCGAAGCTGGCATCTCGCGCGCCGCCTTCCTTGTAGCGCCAATGCGCCGCAACACCGAGTTCAGCCTGTTGGTGCATCTCGAGGGTGCGGATCTGTACTTCGACGGGCACGCCTGCAGGGCCGATCACGGCGGTGTGGATCGAGCGATAAAAGTTATCTTTGGGCGTTGCGATGTAATCGTCGAATTCACCGCGGATGTAGGGCCAGTGGCCGTGCACGACACCGAGTGCCGCGTAGCATTCGGCTACCGACTCGCACACGATGCGCACGGCTCGAAGATCGTAGAGTTGATCGAGGGTGAGTCGTTTGCGCTGCATCTTCCGGTGGATGCTGTAGATATGCTTGGCGCGGCCTTGTACCTCGGCATGCAGATGTTGCGCAGCCAGCAATTCCTGCAACTCGGCGACGAAGCGGGCAATGTAGGCTTCACGATCAGTCCGGCGTTCGGCCAAGGCTTTGGCGATCGATTGGTACGCCTCGGGCTCGAGATAGCGGAACGCGAGATCCTCGAGCTCCCATTTCACCTGCCAGACACCCAAGCGATGTGCGAGGGGTGCGAAGACGGCGCGAGCCTCGAGAGCGAGCCGTTCACGATCTTCGCGCGATGCTTCGCGAGCGAGGCGCAGTCGGGCCAGTTGGATGGCGATGCGCGCTACGATCAGTCGCGGGTCGGACGCGACGGCCAGTAGCATCTTGCGCAGCGTTTCGGCTTGCGAGCCGCGTGGCGTGACGCTCTCTTCCCAACGCATGTTGCCACCGAAATC
>JALRHE010000040.1 GCA_023253235.1 Steroidobacteraceae bacterium | reverse complement strand
AGTTCCGTCGTGCGACTCATGACCGCCTCGACCGCCGGCTCGCGCGAGGCATCGCCCAAAGCAGCGGCGTAATCGCGCAACGCCGATACGACCGCGAGAGTTGCAGATTCCAGATCGACCGAGGCTTCTTCCCAACGCAGTCGCGTCGCTTGTCTTGGTAGCGCGGCAAGCACCGATGAGACGGCGGCTTCGACGACTCGTGCGGCTTCACCGATGTCGCCCAACGATCCGCCGGCTCGCAGCAGCGTCGCGCGTCCTTCCATCAAGACGTGCTCGATCTGGCGACTCGAAACTGAGGCACCAAAAAATTGGGTGGCGAGATCCGGTATCTGATGGGCCTCATCGAGGATCACCGCATCGGCAGTCCCCAAAATATCGCCAAAGCCGTCTTCTTTGAGAGCAAGGTCAGCGAGCAGCAAATGGTGATTCACGATCACGAGATCCGCCGCCTGCGCTTCGCGCCGCGCATTGACGACATGACAATTCGCGTAATCGCTGCAGCGCTGCCCAAGACAGTTGTCGCGAGTCGAGGTCACGCGAGGCCATAGTGGGTGCGCATCGTTGATGCCAGGCACCTCGGCGAGATCGCCCGTGCGCGTCACGGTCGACCACGACTCGAGTTTGGCCAACAGCGGATCAGGCCGCGAGATGCCCTCGAGAGCACCTTGAGCCACTTCGCGCTTGAGGCGATACACGCAGAGATAATTCGATCGACCCTTCAACAGCGCAACTTTCGCCGGCGTGCCGATGGCGCTCGCCACCAGCGGAACGTCTTTCGCGAAGAGCTGATCCTGCAGCGTGCGCGTGCCCGTCGAGATCAGCACGCGCAGCCCCGCGAGCAAGGCGGGTACGAGATAGGCGAAGGTTTTACCCGTGCCGGTGCCGGCTTCGACGATCAGCGGCTCGCGAGCGGCGAGGCTCTGCGCGACCGCCGCAGCCATGCGCAGTTGCGGCTTGCGGGGCCGAAAACCCGCCAGGTGGCGGGCGAAGGGCCCCGTGACGCCTAAAATGTCATCGATATCCAGCATGCGGGCGGCACGCTACAGCGCGAATCACCGCCTGTCGAGCATTGATTTTGCTCGCATTTCCGAGAGTAGCACCTCGAACGCTATACTTGCCGGCCGCCGGGCGACAAGCCCGGTTTAGACCGATTCTTTCATAGCGATATTTCGAGGAGCCATGATGGCCACAGCTGCTGAGACCGCGAAACCCCTGTCGGACATTTCCAAACCCGTCGCCGACTGGGTTGCGTCGGTTCGCGAGCTCACCCAACCCGAACGCATCCACTGGTGCGATGGGTCGGATGCCGAATACCAACAACTCATGAGCGAACTGCAAGCGAGCGGCGAACTCATGAAGCTCAACGAAGAGCACTATCCGAACTGTTTCCTTGCGCGCTCACATCCGTCGGACGTTGCTCGCGTCGAGCACCTCACCTTCGTGTGCACCAAGCACAAGGATGACGCCGGCCCGAACAATAACTGGATGGCGCCGGGTGAAGCCAAAGCGAAGATGGAGTCGCTCTTCAAAGGCTGCATGAAGGGTCGCACGTTGTACGTGGTGCCCTACTGCATGGGCCCGATCGACTCGCCGTACTCGCGCTGCGGCGTTGAAATTACCGACAGTGCATACGTCGTCATCAACATGATGCTGATGACCCGCGCGGGCCGCGCTGCGCTCGAACGCATCGGCCGCGAAGGCAGTTTCGTGAAGGGGCTGCACTCGACGGGCGAACTCGACCCGAACCGTCGATTCATCATGCACTTCC
>JALRHE010000019.1 GCA_023253235.1 Steroidobacteraceae bacterium | reverse complement strand
CTGCTGCGCGTCTTTTCGACCTCGTTCACCGCACCGAGTGCATTCAATGCGGCCTGACGTTCGCCCAGTTGCGCCAGTGCCTCGGAGCGTATGAGTACAGCGAGCAAGGGTGACGATGTACCTGTGTGAGTCGCGATGACTTGCAAAGCTTCTTCGGGTCGCTCGAGTTCGAGCAGCGCGCGTGCAAGACCGATCGCGGCCTGCGGCAATGCGGCAAGTTCGATGGCCAGTTGATACGCAGCCGCTGCCGAGGCGGGGTAGCCGGCGCTGCGCAACAGGTTGCCGAGGTTGTTCGCGTACTCCGCGCGCGCGCGTGGGGCCGTGCCTGGTAGCTCTAGCGAGCGGCGCATCAGATCTTCCGCGCGCGAGAGATCACCGACGGCTTTGGCGATCAGACCCGCCAGATGCACGGCGGGCGCCCACGTTGGGAGGCGCTGCAGCAGCGTCTCGACCAAGGTCAGCGCCGTATCGAGCTTGCCTTGCGTCAGTGCGGTGTGTGCTGCCGCGAGTTGCTGCTGGTCGTTCGTGCTGGGTGCGGATGAGGTCGTCACGGAGCATATTGTTCTCCCTCCGGCGCGCGATGGCCATAGGTCGACGAGCGCGTTAGCATCGACGCATGCGTTGCGATGAACGAATGCGACACCTCGGTGAGGTGGATATCACCGGATTCAAGGCTTGCCTGCTGCAGCAGCCTGAGGACTTGTGGAATGCCGATCAGGAATTCCAGAAGCGTTTGGCGCCGTATCGCAAAAGCCGGACGATCTATCTGCTCATGACGGTGGGTGGCCCGACCATGCCGACGCGTCGCCTCACCGGTTGGGATCCGTTGCATGCGGCATTCGAGCCTGTCGCACAACGTATCGCGTCGTTCTATCCCCGTCGGGGTCGGGTCTTGAACGCACAGGTAGCCTGTCTGGGGCCCGGTGACGACATCCCCGAGCACGAAGACTATGGCCCGACGCTCGAGGCTACGCATCGTGTCCACGTGCCGCTCGAGACGCATCCCGATGTGCATTTTTGGGTCGAAGGTGAGGACATCAAGCTCGCGGTCGGTCACGCCTACGAGCTCGACAATCTACGGCGACATAGCGTTCTCAATTCATCGCCGGTGAGACGCATACACTTGATCGTCGACTATTTCGAAGAGCCAGTCTGAGTCCGGCCACGCTGCGTGACCATCATTTCGCATCAACATCGGTTCGTGTTCGTGGCGGTGCCCAAAGTGGCGAGTCACAGCATCCGCTTTGCTTTGCGTCCATTTCTCGATGACAACGACGAGGAACAGGTATCGTTGTTCGTCCGTAAGCGCATCGATCGACCGGGGTTTTCGAGTGTGGAGCACGGTCATCAGCTCGCGCGCGAGATCCGTGACGCCTTGGGTCCGGATGTCTGGTCGCGTTATGTGTCTTTCGCGGTCGTTCGAAATCCGTGGGCCCGATTCGTCTCGTACGTCGCCTTCATGATGCGCCACAACGGACTGTTCACGAGTGACCCGCAAGCGGCGATGCGGCGCGTCCTCGCCAACCCTCAGAATCAGAGCCCCGTCCATTTTCGCGCACAGGCGGACTTCGTCACCGACGAGAGCGGTCGAGTGATGGTGTCGCATTTGTTGCGCGCGGAATCACTGCAGTCGGATTTTGATGCGCTCTGTAAAGCGCTGTCCTTGCCCCACGTGACTCTCGAGACGCGTAATGCGTCCGAACACCGCGACTATCGTGAGTATTACGACGAAGACTTGGTGCGACGCGTCGCCGAGCGCTATCGGGCCGACATTGACCTGCTTGGTTATCGATTCGACGGCGAGTCGAATGCGGGCACTTCTGGATAGCTCGTCAAGACGGCGCCGAGAGCGCTCTTGAGCGGCGCCAGCCAAGGTTCGTAGTGGCGCCAGTGATCGACGCCTTCTCGATAGATGGGTTTCCGTACCTGCTCGGAGCTCGCGGTACGCACGATGCGCTCGGTCTCGTGAAAGCGCAGACACTGCTGTTCGAATGGCACGCCGCAGTAATCAAGTAAGCGTCTGATCTCGTTTTCCGTATCGGAGACCATGTTCTCGTAATAGACGCGGTGTACCCGACCTGGCAGCACCTCGTCGAAGTGCGCCATCAGCTCGACGTAATCACGATAAAAGCGACCGATGTTCTCGAGACCGTAGGAGAACAATTGGCCGAGCGCGAAGTGCTGCTTGAAGTTCGAGAAGCAGGACGCCATCGGATGACGCCGCGCATCGATGATCTTCGCATTCGGCAAAATGAGATGGATTAGCCCAAGATGCGTGAAGTTGTTCGGCATCTTGTCGATGAAGAACGGGCGCGCCGTCTTGCGATAGATACGGGTCCCGTTGATGTATCGCTCGCCTAGGCTCTGCCACTCGTCGTGAGCCAAGGTCGGAATCAGCGGCAGGTAGTCGTAATCGGCGTCGTTGCGTTGTCGATCGGCGATGCTGCGGGCGATGTCCGTGATATTCGGTAGCTCCATCGTGCCTTCGATCAGCGAGTGACTCGCGAGAATCTGCTCGATCAGCGTGGATCCGGCTCGCGGCAAGCCGACGATGAAGATGGGATCGAGCGCCTTGGCGCCGCAGTCTCTGCGCTCTGCAAAGAACTCACGGGTGTAGATCGCTTGGCTGCGACGCAGATTGACCGTCGAGCTTTCCGCCTCATAGGGTGCCATACGCAATCGAAGGCGATTACCGGCATCGTAGTGTCGGAAGGAAGTGTCGAACTGCGCGAGATCCTCGTGGGCTTTGCCGAGGGCAAACTCGAAGTGCAGTCGATCATCATCGGTCAGATCACTTCGATCTAACTGTGCGGTCATAGCGGCGATGTCATCCGCCGAGAGCTTGACCGTCTTCAGATTGGCGAGACTCCACCAAGCCTCGCCGATCTTCGGTTCGAGCTGTGTGGCTTTTCGATAGGCTTCGATGCTCTCGGGCTGTCGACCCGCGGCTTTCAGCACGTGACCAAAGCTCATCCAGAGTGTCGCTTGGCTTGGAAACTCGCTCGTGAGTCGTGAATACAGTTCGAGCGCGCGCTCGACACCCGTGGTTTTGGTGAGCGCAGCGGCGAGCAAGGCGCGACAGGCCGGGTTATTCGGTTGTCGCTGCAGTTCCGTCTCGAGATCTGCCTCGGCCTCGACGGGTTTGCCTGAGCGGTAATAGGCGAGGGCGCGTGAGAAGCGCGCTCCCGGCTGATCCGGTGCGAGCTGCAAGCACTCGTTCAACAGCGCAATTGAGTCGGCATCCTTTTGACGACGAAACGCGGTTTCCGCAGCCAGTTGCAACACCAGGGGATCCGGCGGGTTGCGTCGCCGGTGATCCTTCAGCAGAAAATCGGCTTCGGGTAGGCGCCCTTGGCAAAGTTGTTCGGCGGCTCGTCGCACGGGCCCAGCGGGGGAGCGATGACGCAGGAACTCGCCATAGGCATGGCGCGCCTCGTCGAGTCGACCCGACGTGGTGAGATCGTAGTGCAAGGCTAGCCACGCTTCGTCGTGCTTGGGATCGTCCTTGATCAGTGACTGGAGTGTCGGAATGGCCGCTTCAGTCCACCAGATGTCCGGCAAGGGCTTGCGCTCGGTGCTCATGGCTCGTTAGCGTACTCAGGGTCGGGGTATTGCTCAAACGAATGCGGAGGCGCGTGGCCATGAAGTTCGCTCAGAAGTTCTCGATATCGATGGCGATCATTGCGAGTGGGTTGATGGTTCTTCCGGTGTTCGCCGCAGATCCGCCCGCCCCGGGCAGCGCAGCGCCCGCGAGCGCTTCGGCGTCAGCTAGTGCAACACCGTCTGGTGCAACACCCGCAAGCGCCGCACCGGCAGCGCCCGCAGCCGCCACGGCGCCCGCAACGCCGGTTGCCGCCAAGGCTGAAGACAAAACACCGAAGGTGAAGTGCCGCGAAGAGAAAGTGACGGGTTCGAGCTTTCGAACCCGCAAGGTTTGCACCAGCACCGATTCGCAGAACGGCTCGGGCGACTGGGTACGCGAGCAGCAGCAGCGCGGTTCGATCGGCGCCTCCGCCATCCTGAACGGTGGCGGAGGCTGATCGTCAGCGCGTCAGCGGCTTGTACCGAATGCGGTGCGGACGCTCGGCGTCTTCGCCGCGGCGCTTCTTGTAGTCCTCGACATATTCCTGATAGTTGCCTTCGAACCAGACCACTTCCGAGTTGCCTTCAAAGGCGAGGATGTGGGTGGCGATGCGATCGAGGAACCAGCGATCGTGCGAGATGACGACGGCGCAGCCCGGATAAGCGAGCAGACCCTCTTCGAGCGCACGTAGCGTTTCGACGTCGAGATCATTGGTGGGTTCGTCGAGCAGCAAGACGTTACCGCCGGACTTCAGCACTTTGGCTAGATGCACGCGATTGCGCTCACCGCCCGACAGTTCGCCGATGAGTTGCTGTTGTTGCGTACCCTTGAAGTTGAAGCGTCCGACGTAACCGCGTGAGGGCGTCTCGTAGTTGCCGACCTTGATCAGATCGAGGCCGTTCGAGATCTCCTGCCATACGCTGTTCTTGTCGTTGAGCGCCTGACGCGACTGATCTACGTAGGCGAGCTTCACGCTAGGCCCCACGCGAATCTCGCCGGCGTCGGGTTGTTCGACACCCGTGAGCATGCGGAAGAGCGTCGTCTTACCGGCGCCGTTCGGTCCGATGATGCCGACGATGCCGCCGCGCGGCAGGTTGAAGTTCAGATCGTCGAACAGCAACTTATCGCCAAAGGCTTTGCGCAAACCCTTGGCCTCGATGACGAGATCGCCCAAGCGCTCACCGGGCGGAATGTAGATCTCGTTGGTTTCGTTGCGCTCCTGGAATTCACGCGAGGCGAGCTCCTCATAGCGCTGCATACGCGCCTTGCTCTTGGCCTGACGCGCTTTCGGGTTTTGTCGCACCCACTCGAGCTCACGCTCGAGCGTCTTGCGCAGCGCTTCGCGCTCGCGCTCTTCTTGCGCGAGGCGCTTCTCTTTCTGCTCGAGCCAGGTCGAGTAGTTGCCTTGGTACGGAATGCCATGGCCACGATCGAGTTCGAGGATCCACTCGGCGACGTTGTCGAGAAAGTAGCGATCGTGGGTGACCGCGATCACGGTT
>JALRHE010000397.1 GCA_023253235.1 Steroidobacteraceae bacterium | reverse complement strand
AGAGTCTGTATCTCGGTGGTGCTTTCGGTCGGCGGCTGGAAGCCGATTTCATTGCGCAAGCTGCCGCGATCGCTAGAGCAGCGCCCGGTCGCTTGGTGCAGGTCTCGTGGCGTCGCGAGGACGACACTCGCAATGATTTTTTCCGCCCGGCCGCACGGGCGAGGCTTCGGGCACGTCTCGACGACGCCGGGCAGATCGTGGCATTTGCCGCCCACTCGAGTGGGCAGTCCATCGTGAAGCAGTCGTTCGAGCGCGTGTTTGGTTTGCCGGCAGCGGGTCCCGACAAGACGACGGCGGAGGGCGCTTTCGATCAGCCCTACGAGTTTGCCCATCATCGGGTCACGCACCGGGCCGTGGATCTACCCGTGCCGGTCGGCTACTGGCGCTCGGTCGGTCATTCGCAGCAGGCATTCTTCACGGAGACGTTCGTTGATGAGCTCGCGCGTCTTGCGCGTCTCGACCCGGTCGAGTTTCGAGCGCGGCACCTGCGCGATCATCCGCGGCATTTGGCGGTTCTGAGGCTCGCGGCCGAGAAGGCGCGGTGGGGCACGCCCGCCGGCTACGCCGCCGATGGCGCACCTATCGTCCGTGGCATCGCACTCAACCAGTCCTTTGGGTCGATCGTGGCCGAAGTCGTCGAGGCTTCCTTGAGCCCTGAGGGCGAGCCACGCGTGCACCGGGTCGTGGTGGCCGTGGACTGTGGCGTTGCGATCAACCCCAACTTGATCGAGCAGCAGATGGAGAGTGCGGTTATCTACGCGCTCTCGGCGGCGCTCTACGGTCAGATCCACTTCAACGAGGGCCGGGTCGAGGAGGGTAACTTCGACCGGTACCGTGTCCTGAGGCTCGCCGAGACCCCGATCATCGAGACCCATATTCAGCCCTCGAACCGTCCGCCGGGCGGCGTGGGTGAGCCTGGGGTGCCTCCATTAGCCCCGGCCTTGGCCAATGCGGTGGCGGTTTTGACGGGGAAACCGGTACGGCGGTTGCCGCTGATCGGTGCCTAGGGTATCTTTCGCGACCTTTCCGCAGGCGCGTAGCTCAGTGGTAGAGCACCACCTTGACATGGTGGTGGTCGGTGGTTCGATCCCACTCGCGCCTACCAATTTAAGATTGGGCGTTTTCGCTATGCGGAAGCGCCCTTTTCGTAACGGAGCCCGGCGAAGATGCCCGTGATCACGCTGCCCGATGGGAGCCAGAGAACCTTCGACAATCCGGTGACGGTGGCCGAGGTGGCCGCGAGCATCGGGAGCGGGCTCGCCAAGGCAGCCCTCGCGGGCAAAGTCGGCGGCAAGCTCGTCGACACGTCTTTTTCGATCGCAAACGACAGCAAACTCGAGATCGTCACGGACAAGCATCCGGATGCGCTCGAGATCATCCGTCACTCCACCGCGCACTTGCTCGCTCAGGCCGTACAGGCACTGTTCCCCGATGCGCAGGTGACGATCGGCCCGGTCATCGACGATGGCTTTTATTACGATTTCGCCTACAAGCGTCCCTTCACGCCCGAGGATCTTGCGGCGATCGAAGCGAAGATGCTTGAGCTCTCGAACGCCAACCTGCCGGTGAATCGTCGGGAAATGCCGCGTGATGAGGCCGTCACGTTCTTCAAGAATCTCGGCGAGCACTACAAGGCCGAGATCATCGCGAGCATTCCGTCGAACGAAGCGATCAGTCTCTACGGACAGGGTGAGTGGGTCGATCTGTGTCGCGGACCTCACGTACCGACCACCGGTAAGCTCAAAGTATTCAAGTTGATGAAGGTCGCAGGCGCTTACTGGCGCGGTGATTCACGCAACGAGATGCTGCAGCGCATCTACGGTACGGCGTGGACGCAGGAGAAAGATCTCAAAGATTATCTGCACCGTCTTGAAGAAGCCGAGAAGCGCGACCATCGTCGTATCGGTCGCGAGCTCGACTTTTTCCACATGCAGGAAGAGGCGCCGGGCGCGGTGTTCTGGCATCCGAAGGGCTGGGCGGTGTTCCAGAATCTCATCGCCTACATGCGCGATAAACAGCGCGAGGCGGGGTTTCAGGAG
>JALRHE010000390.1 GCA_023253235.1 Steroidobacteraceae bacterium | reverse complement strand
AGTCGAGCCTACGCGATCAACGCTATCGGACCGGCTCTCATCGCCAAGCACACGCTCGGCTTGCTACGTCGAGACGCGAAGTCCGTCTTCGCCTGCATCTCGGCTCGAGTGGGATCGATCGAAGATAATCGTCTCGGCGGCTGGCATGCGTACCGGGCCTCGAAAGCCGCGCTCGACATGCTCATCCGAAATCTCTCGATTGAGCTGCGGCAGCGAAATCCGCAGGCGTTGTGCGTGGCGCTACATCCCGGCACGGTCGACACCGCCTTGTCGCGACCTTTCCAGTCGGCGGTCGATCCGAGCAAGTTGCAGACGCCCGCCGATTCGGTGCGGCAGATGCTGACGACGCTCGATGCGCTCGGGCCCGCCGATACCGGCAAGCTCTGGGCCTACGACGGAACGCCGATCCCTTTTTGATCAGCCCTGCGCGATCAGCGTAGGCGGTTGAGCCCGGGGATGCGATCGAATCCCGGATCGAAGCTGAGCACCGTGTCGATGTTTTGCTGCTGCATCGACGCGACGTGGATCGCCGTGCGTACGGGCAGCATCGGATACTGCAGCACCAGTTGCTTGGCGAGATCGACCGTCTCGCGTCCGACCGGCAAGACTTCATCGACTACGCCGAGTAGGGCATCGAAGGCGTATTGCACGTAGCCGCGTCGTTCGAGCGTGTGATAACGATGCAGGATCTCGTTCATCGCCTCTGCATCGGTAACGAGCCGGGTGCGCGAAGTGACGAGCGCTTCGAGGCGTCGCTGGGCGTCGACCTTGTTGGGGTGGGCGGCACCCACGAGGTACATGGGCACATTGGCGTCGATGAAGACCATCAGTAGCCACCCCCTTCGGCGGGGCCTCGATAACCACGCTCGATTTCCCCGGTCACGCGCTCGATCTGTCCAGTCGGTCCGGTGTGTCTGACGGCCGCACGGATGACATCCAGCTTTCGATCGATGTCGGCGGAGGATTCGCGGCGACGGGCGGCGCTGACGGCTTGCCGCACCCAGTCGGCCACACTCAATCCGCTCGCTGCTGCCGCCTCCTGCAAGGCTGCATATTCCACGTCGTCGAACAGAACCTGAAGTCGCTTTGTCATATGCATGAGTCTAAATGACTCATGTCAATGAGTAAAATTCGAAGATTTTCATTTAATGCGGGAAATAGGCTGGGTATAGTCAATTCCGCGTGACGCCCAGCAGGAGTGCAACATGCATTCGCCCGAAGAAACCGCCCTTGTCCCACCCCCCGCCACGACCCGTCCGGGTAAGCAGGGCTTGTACGATCCCGCCAACGAGCACGACGCCTGTGGCTTCGGCTTCGTCGCGGATATCCAGGGGCGCAAATCCAACGCCATCCTGCGCAATGCCATCGAGGTCCTGAAGAACCTCGACCACCGCGGCGCGTGTGGGTGCGAGGTCAACACGGGCGACGGTGCTGGCGTCTTGATGCAGATGCCGCACGGCTTCTTGAAAGAAGCGGCCCGGGACGCACACATCACCTTGCCGGAACCCGGCCACTACGCCTGCGGCCTCATTTTCATGCCGCGCAATCCGACGCAGCGCCGCCGAATCGAAGAAGTGTTCGCGCGTGTCGTGCAGGCGGAGGGGCAGGTCTATCTCGGTGCGCGCACAGTCCCGGTCGACAATTCCATGCTCGGCGAGACCGCGCGCCAGAGCGAGCCGTTCATCCGTCAGGTTTTCATCGAGCGCGGCGCGGACACGCCGGATGAGGCTGCGTTCGAGCGCAAGCTCTACGTGATCCGCAAGCGTGCCTACAACGAGATTCGCGTCTCGACGGTCGGCGGCGCGGAGTATTGGTACGTCGCGAGCCTCTCCCACAAGACGCTGGTCTACAAGGGAATGCTCACGACGATGCAGCTCGATCAATATTTTCCGGACCTGCGCGATCCGCGCATGGAGACGGCGATCGCGCTCGTCCACTCGCGCTTCAGCACCAATACGTTTCCGAGCTGGGATCGTGCCCATCCGTATCGCTACATCGCACACAACGGTGAGATCAACACGCTGCGCGGCAACATCAACTGGATGCGTGCTCGTGAGGCGCTGCTCGAGTCGTCGCTCTTCGGTGAGGATGTCTCAAAGATCACGCCGATCGTGAACGTCAATGGCAGCGACTCCTCCATGTTCGACAACGTACTCGAGCTGATGGTGCTGTCGGGTCGTTCCTTGCCTCACGCCATGATGATGATGATTCCGGAGCCTTGGTCGAAAGACGAGAACATGGATCCGGCGCGTCGCGCGTTTTATCAATTCCACTCGAGTCTCATGGAGCCTTGGGATGGGCCGGCCGCCGTCGCCTTCACGGACGGGCAGCGCATCGGCGCTGTGCTCGATCGCAACGGCTTGCGGCCGGGTCGCTACTACGTCACGCGTGACGACATGGTGGTCGTCGCTTCTGAGGCTGGCGTGCTCGACATTCCCCCCGCACAAGTGGTGCGCAAGGGTCGCCTGCAACCGGGCCGCATGTTCCTGATCGATACCGAACAGCGCCGCATCATCGAAGACGAAGAAATCAAGCGTACCGTCGTCAACGAACGACCCTATGCCGAATGGCTCGGTGAGCATCTGGTGCATCTGAAGGATTTGCCGCCAGCGCCGCAGTTACCTGCGCCTGAGCCCGAGTTGCTGCGCGCACGACAGATCGCCTTCGGTTACACCTTCGAAGATCAGCGCATTCTGATGGCGCCGATGGCCAAAGATGGTGTCGAAGCCGTCGGTTCCATGGGCAACGACACGCCGCTCGCCGTGCTGTCGAAGCGCTCGCGACTGCTCTACGACTATTTCAAGCAGTTGTTCGCGCAGGTGACGAATCCGCCGATCGACAGCATTCGTGAGGAGATCATCACGTCTTCAGACGTGTGGCTCGGCTCTGAAGGAAACCTACTCGAGCCGAAGCCGAGCGATTGCCGTCGCATCGAGCTCAAGGGCCCGGTGCTCACCAACGAAGAGTTCGCCAAGATTCGTCGAGTGCAGTTGCCCGGTCTCAAGGTCGGAACCGTCTCGACGCTCTTCCGCGCAGCGCGTGGCGTCGAAGGTCTCGGCAAGGCCATCGAACAACTTCGCAGCGAGGCGCGGCGTCTGATCGAGGACGAAGAGGTCAACATCCTCATCCTCAGCGATCGCGGCGTGAATCGTGAGCAGGCGGCGATCCCGGCGCTGCTGGCCGTATCGGCATTGCATCACTATCTCATCCGCGAAGGTTTGCGGATGCGCGTCTCGCTCGCACTTGAGACTGGCGAAGCGCGCGAGGTTCATCACTTCGCGCTGCTGATCGGCTACGGCTGCAGCGTCATCAACCCGTATCTCGCTTTCGAAACGCTCGACGGCATGATCCGCGATGATCTGCTGCCTAACGTCGATCACAAACTCGCGTGCGCCAACTTCGCCAAAGCCGCGACCAAGGGCGTCGTGAAGGTCATGTCGAAGATGGGTATCTCGGCGGTGCAGAGCTATCACGGTGCGCAGGTCTTCGAAGCCGTTGGCTTGCGGCAGGATGTCATCGACGATTACTTCACCGGCACGGCATCTCGCGTCGGTGGCATCGGTCTCGATGTCATCGCCGAGGAAGTTTTGATGCGTCATGCGGCGGCGTTCCCCGAACGTGTCGCAGCCGAACCGGTCTTGCCAGCCGGCGGCCAGTATCAGTGGCGTTCGGACGGCGAATTCCACGTCTTCAACCCCGAGAGCATCCATCGACTGCAAAAGGCGGTGCGCACGGGTAGCTACGCGACTTTCAAGTCGTATGCGGAGTTGATCGACGATCGCTCCAAGAATCTCTCGACGCTGCGCGGTCTACTCGGCTTCAAGCGTCGCGAGTCAATACCGCTCGATGAGGTCGAGCCCATCGAGAACATCATGCGCCGCTTCAAGACCGGCGCAATGAGCTATGGCTCCATCAGCCA
>JALRHE010000298.1 GCA_023253235.1 Steroidobacteraceae bacterium | reverse complement strand
TTTCTGCCCAAACCGCTGACTCGTAGCGTGTTGCTGCGCGCCGTCGTCGAGGCCGGCCGACGCTACGATCACTACTCGGATCGGGAACCGGTCCGATCGCCGCCGCGGGTAATCGAACGCGCCCAGCACCCTGCGAAAAACGGCGCGGGTCGGGAACAGCCACTCGAACTAAAAGTGCTGCAGACCCTGCACGATATCGATGATTTTCGACTGCGGGCGCTCGATGGCATCGTCGAACCCGACGCTACTTGGAGCATGCTGACCGAACTGTTGCGTGCGCGCCTCATCCGCCGCCGAATCTCGGTCACCAGTTTGTGTCTCGCCTCCAAGAGCCCAGTGACCACCGCGCTGCGCCGAATCGAACGGCTGCTCGAAACGGGGTTCATCACCTATTCGCTCGATCCGAAGGACCGACGCCGCAAATACATCGAGCTCACGGATGACGGGGCGACCAAGATCCAGGACGTGGTTCGCGGTATCTCCCGCCACTTCGGCACAGACGAGCTGCAACAGACACCCGACCCCTGATCCTGTGCGGTTCAACCCCGTAGGCTTCACGTGTCTGGGGTTTATTTCCCGATTTTCGGTTTAGAATCAGCTTTGAAGGACAAAAACCGTCCACGGGGCCTGAAGGCTCGTGAGATCAAACCTACTGAGGGACTCTAAATGAAGTCATATTCCGCTGTCGGCTTGGCGGTCGCGGCAACCCTGCTCTCCGCAGGCGCCGTTGCCCAAGAGTCGACCGAGCTCGAAGAGATCATCGTTACCGCAACCAAGCGCGAGCAAACGCTGCAAGACGTGCCGGTTGCGGTCAGTGTGACGCCGGTCGAGACGATCAACAGGGCCTCGATCAAGGACATCACCGATCTCGCGAGCATCATCCCGTCGCTGCGTGTCACCACGCTGCAGACCTCGACGCAGACCAACTTCGTCATCCGCGGCTTCGGTAACGGCGCCAACAACCCGGGTATCGAACCCTCGGTCGGCGTGTTCATCGACGGCGTTTACCGCTCGCGCTCAGCGGGTGCCATCGGCGATCTCGTCGATGTGTCGCGCGTCGAAGTGCTGCGCGGCCCGCAAAGCACGCTGTTCGGTCAGAACGCCTCGGCAGGCGTCATCAGCATCGTCACGCAGAAGCCCTCGTTCGAGTGGGGTGGTTACGCCGAAGCGACCGTTGGCAACTACGCCACGCAGATCCTGAAGTCGAAGATCACGGGTCCCTTGAGCGACACCGTGGCTTTCAGCCTCTCGGCCGTGCGCAACGAGCGTGACGGTTACTACAAAGAATTGAAGAGCGGCGCTGACATCAACGATCGTGATCGCGCGGATGTCCGCGGTCAGTTGCTGTGGAATGCGAGCGACAATTTCGAACTGCGCATCATCGGCGACTACAGCACGATCAGCGAAGTGTGCTGCGGCGTGTCGAACCTCGTGAACGGCCCGACCGGCGGCATCATTCAATCGCCGCTTGTTGGCGGCCAGATCTATGGCGCTAAGCCCTTCGATCGCAAGTACTACGCCAACAAACTGCCGGTCAACGTCGTCAAGAACAGCGGCTTCTCCGTGCATCTCGATTGGGATCTCGGCGACTGGCAGATGACCTCGATCACCGCCTCGCGTAACCAAAACAGCGCGTTCGATTACGACTTCGACTTCACCAGCGGCGATCTCGGTGCCGTCAACCTCAACGAGGGTGACATCGGCACGGTCACGCAGGAGTTGCGTTTGTCGTACGACGGCGGCGGCAAGGTACGCGGCCTGTTGGGCGCCTACTACATGACCGAGAAGGTCGATTACGACAACACCATCCAGATCGGCGCTGGCTTCCGCAATTATGCGGGCGTGCTGACGAACCCGACCAATCCGGCTGCGGGTTTGCAGACGTTGCCGTCTCTCGAAGCGGCGTTTGGTCTGCCGGCGGGCTCACTGTTCCGCTCGGGCACGGGTAACAAGATCGAAACCCAGCAGGACACC
>JALRHE010000200.1 GCA_023253235.1 Steroidobacteraceae bacterium | reverse complement strand
CCAGATGGTCGAAAAGGTCAAATCCCGCTGGGGCGATCTGCAGGTGATCGCCGGTAACATCGTGACAGTCGATGCGGCCAAAGCGCTGGTCGCTGCGGGTGCTGATGGCGTGAAGGTGGGAATCGGCCCCGGCTCCATTTGTACTACCCGCATCGTCGCCGGCGTCGGCGTGCCGCAGATCTCGGCTGTCGCGAACGTAGCTGCCGGTCTCGAGGGCACAGGTGTCCCGTTGATCGCCGACGGTGGCATTCGTTATTCGGGCGACATCGCCAAGGCGCTGGCAGCCGGTGCGCATGCGGTGATGATCGGCGGCTTGTTCGCCGGTACCGAAGAGTCGCCCGGTGACGTTGAGCTCTTCCAAGGCGCGAGCTTCAAGAGCTATCGCGGCATGGGTTCGCTCGGTGCCATGGCCGAGCGTCACGGTTCGAGCGATCGATACTTCCAAGATACGACGACCGAGCTCGAAAAACTCGTACCGGAAGGCATTGAGGGTCGTGTGCCCTACAAGGGCAGCTTGCTCAATATTCTGCATCAGCTCGCAGGGGGCCTCCGTGCTGCCATGGGTTACACCGGCAGTCACTCGATCGAGCAGATGCGCACGCGGCCTTCCTTCGTGCGTATCACCACCGCGGGCGTGCGTGAGTCGCACGTCCACGATGTCAGCATCACCAAAGAAGCGCCGAACTACCGCATTTCATGACCGACATACACGCTGACCGAATCCTCATCCTCGATTTCGGTTCGCAGTACACGCAGCTGATAGCGCGTCGTGTGCGCGAGCTCGGCGTCTACTGCGAGATTCATCCGTGGGATGCGGGTGACACGGCGGTACGCGAGTTCGCTCCGAAAGGCATCATTCTCTCGGGCGGACCCGAGTCGGTGACCGTAGCCGATGCGCCAGCCGCACCGACTGCCGTCTTCGAGCTTGGTGTACCGGTGCTCGGTATTTGTTACGGCATGCAGACGATGGCCGCGCAGCTCGGCGGGCGCGTCGAGCCCGGTGCCGTGCACGAGTTCGGTTACGCGGAGATTCGCGCGCGCGGACACTCTGCGCTGCTGCGCGATATCGAAGATCGCGTGAATTCAGAAGGGCACGGCTTGCTCGATGTCTGGATGAGTCATGGCGATCAGGTCGTTGCCTTGCCGGCAGGCTTCAAGACGATTGCTTCGACGGGTGATGTGCCCATCGCCGGTATGGCCGATGAGACCCGCCGCTACTACGCGCTGCAGTTCCATCCGGAAGTGACTCACACCAAGCAGGGAACGCGCATCTACCAACGGTTTCTACGCGAGATCTGCGGCTGTGAAGCCAGCTGGAATGCGGGGAACATCATCGAAGATGCCATCGCTCGTGTGCGCGCGCAGGTTGGCAAGGGTCGCGTGCTGCTGGGTCTTTCGGGCGGCGTCGATTCCTCCGTGGTGGCGGCGCTGCTGCACAAGGCAATCGGTGATCAGCTCGTGTGCGTCTTCGTCGACCACGGGCTGCTGAGATATCGCGAAGGCGACGCCGTGATGGATATTTTCGCGCGCAATCTCGGTGTGCGCGTGATCCGTGTGAATGCCGCCGAGCGTTTCTTTGGCGAGCTTAAAGGCGTCTCTGATCCTGAGGCTAAGCGCAAGATCATCGGGCGCCTGTTCGTCGAAGTCTTCGATGAAGAAGCGAAGAAGCTTGCAGGCGAGGGGGCCTCTGATCGCGTGGAGTTCCTCGCACAAGGCACCATCTATCCCGACGTCATCGAGTCAGCGGGCAGCAAGACCGGCAAAGCGCACGTCATCAAGAGTCATCACAACGTGGGTGGTCTACCGGCCCACATGAACTTGAAGTTGGTTGAACCTCTGCGCGAACTTTTCAAAGATGAGGTGCGGCGCATCGGTGTCGAACTCGGCTTGCCCGCCGAGATGGTGTATCGACATCCGTTCCCGGGCCCGGGGCTCGGCGTGCGTATCCTGGGTGAGGTCACACGTGAGGCGGCTCATACGCTGCAACTGGCGGATCACATCTTCATCGAAGAGCTGCGCAAGTCGGGTTGGTACGACAAGACTAGTCAAGCATTCGCGGTATTTCTGCCGGTCAAGAGCGTTGGTGTGACCGGCGATGGTCGTCGTCACGATCCTGTCATCGCACTGCGCGCCGTCGAAACCATCGATTTTATGACGGCCCACTGGGCACATCTGCCATACGACTTGCTCGATGTCTGCTCACGCCGCATCGTCAATGAGGTCAAAGGTATCAGTCGTGTCGTGTACGACATCAGCGGGAAGCCACCGGCCACCATCGAGTGGGAGTGATGTCGCGTTACATCGACGACACGCGTGATTGGGTCGAGCGGGTGGTTATCGGCCTCAAACTTTGTCCTTTCGCACCGGCGCCTGCGCTCAAAGGGTTGATCCGCTACGCAACGAGCGATGCCGATACCCGAGAGGCGTTGCTTGAAGACCTGGCGACGGAGTTGCAGCGGCTCGTTGCATCACCGCCTGAGGAGATCGAGACGACCCTGTTGATCCACCCGCGGGTCCTGCAGGATTTCTACGACTTCAATGATTTTCTAGAGGTTGCGGATGGGTTGCTGCGGGTGTTGGAACTCGAGGGTGAGATCCAGATCGCGAGCTTCCACCCCGATTACCAGTTCGCCGATGCCAAGTCCGATGACATCGGCAATGCGACCAATCGATCGCCGTACCCGACGCTACACTTGTTGCGCGAGGAGAGTATCGCGCGGGCGGTCGACTCTTTCGGTGACACCCGCAGTATCTCCACCGCGAATCTCGCGACGCTTCGTCAGTTGGGCCCGGAGGGTCTGCAAGCGTTGAGGCGTGGCGTCCCGACATGACGGGCAACGCCATCAACGCTTTGAGCCCGAAGAAGCTGCTGCACACGAAGTGGGCGGCGGTCGTGCCGCGCGACAAGGAAAAGCATTTTCTCGTGACCAAGGTGATTGAGCCGTTGCCGCCCGGGTCGCCCGTGGTGTCGATCGAGATCGAGGCGGTTCATTCGAAGCGAGTCCGTGTCATCGCATGGCGGGAGCTCAAGGACGCACTGCAGTGGCGACGTGGATGGGTCTGAGGGCAGGTAGTAAGGTTAGACAGCTAATCGTTCCAAGGAGAAGGCCATGTTCGTCAGAGTGAATTGGATCAGCAAGCTTCACGGATTCGTTATGGCGATGATCGTTGCTATCGCCGCACCGATGACAGCGGCGCAGGAGTCTCCTCTCAAAACCGAGCGCTACACCCTCAAGGTCGAGACGGTTGCTGCGGATCTGACATCGCCATGGAGCGTGGCCCTGCTGCCCGACGGCTTGATCCTCATCACCGAAAAGCCAGGCAATCTTCGCGTGATGCGCGAAGGCAAGTTGCTCGCGCGTCCAGTTTCGGGATTGCCCAAAGTCACGCCGCGCGGTCAGGGCGGATTACTCGATGTCGTCGCGCATCCGAAGTATCGCGAGAACCAATTGATCTACTGGTCTTACTCGGCTGGCGATGCCGAAGTCGTGGGCACCGAGGTCGCGCGTGGTCGACTCGTCTGCGAGGCCGATCAGTGCAGTGTCACTGATGTGCAGGTGATCTTCGTGCAGCAGCCCAAGGTGAACACGGGCCACCACTTCGGCTCACGACTCGTTTGGGATCGCAGCGGCAACCTCTTCGTCACGCTCGGTGATCGCGGTCGACAGGACGAGGCTCAAAATATCGGTAACCACCTCGGTACGGTTTTGCGACTCACTGAAACCGGTGCCGTCCCGGCGGACAACCCGCTCGCCAAGCGCGAGGGGGCGATGCCGCAAATCTTTACGTACGGGAATCGCAACGTACAGGGTGCTGCCATTCATCCGCGTACGGGTGAGTTGTGGGCGCATGAGCATGGACCGCAAGGGGGCGACGAGCTCAACATCCTGCGTGCAGGTCGCAATTACGGTTGGCCGGTCATCACCCACGGCCGTACCTACGGACTCGGGCGCACGATTGGCGAAGGCACTGAGCGCGATGACATCCCGAAAGCCTTGAAAATCTGGTTGCCGCAGTCGATCGCACCCTCGGGTCTGACCTTCTACACCGGGAAGCTGTTTCCGCAGTGGCAGAGCAGTCTTTTTTTGGGATCACTGCGCGAGCAGATGCTGATTCGCCTCACCTTGAACGGCGATAGCGTCACGGGCGAGGAGCGTATCGGTGGCTTTGGTCGAGTGCGCGATGTGCGCGAAGGGCCCGATGGCGCGCTCTACGTTTTGTCTGAATCGATGGGCAAGCTGTTTCGCTTGACGCCCATGAAATAAGCGGTCGAGTTCACCGCACTCGACAAGTCGCGCCCGGCAGTGCGCGCACTTCGTCCTTGCCTCGCTCGCGCAGGAAGCACTTCTTGCCGTCCGTGACGAGTTCGAAGTAACGCGGCATCGCCGGGCTGTTGCCCTCGAACGGCCCAGGTGGTGGTGGCAATACCGAGATCACCGAATCGCGAGAAAGATCGACGGGCCCGAGCGTGATTCGACCCGGCCCGATCACATCCTCGATGGTCTTCTCGAGTAGCCTGCGGGTCTGCTCGCTCGGTTCGAGCAAGACCGCCGCTCTCAGGCCGGCGCCGACGGTGGTCTGGCACGCGCCGGTGCTCGCGGTGAGACTCAAGATCAACGCGATCTTGCCCGGGCGCGAGCGCACTTCAACGTGTTCCTGCGCGGTCGGATGGCATCGTCATGTCGTAGTTGGTCTCCATCAAGCTGCGGCGAGGCAGCTCGAGTGGCAGCCCCGACACACTCTGCCGAATCATCTTGGTCGCCGCTGCGCCCGAGGGTTGTACCGGACAAGTGCCGTTGACGCGGAACTGTAGCGCCGCGGCGAGCAACGCCTCGTTGGGATCACCGAGCTCGCGCGTCAAATCGTCGGCCACTTCGCATCCGGGCATGCGTACGCCGAACTGCGTTGACGACTTGTTCGGCAAGAACCCATCCGCGTAATCACCGAAGGACTTGTCGTTGGTCGTCTGGAACTGAATCGTGTAGTACGTCTCGCCGCAGTTGTCCTGGGGGTAGAAACCGTAAGGCTTCCCACAGGTTTTCGAGCCGATGAGGTTGACCTCGAGGTCGATACCGCGCAGACCGTTGATGACCGCTTCGCTTGCGCTGCAGGTCTCGGCGGTGGAGAGGATGAACACGCGCGAGAGATTGAGCGCCGGCAGATCGGTGCCGCTCGTGAGGGTGAAGCCGAGCGTTTGCGAGTAGAACGGGGTCGGATTATTCGCTCCCCCCGTCACCGGGTTCAGCGAGCCGGCACCTTGATTGAATCGCAGCTTCGAGAACGATTTACCAGCCGTGCGATTGGCCCCCGCAATCATGTAGGCGAGTTGTGACGAAACGGCCAACAGTCCGCCGCCGTTGTAGCGCAGATCGAGGACGAGATCCGTCACGCTATTGATGCGAAGCTCGGTGATCGCTTGAACGATGGCGCGCTCGCTCTCGAAAGGGCTGAACGTGTTGAAGAGGATGTAGCCGACCTTGCCGGTCGGTGTGTTGATGATGCGAGTGCGATTGACGGGGCTCGGCGACAAAGAAATCGACGTCATCGTGATCGTGCGATCGCTGGTCGCACCGGGGTCTCGCACCACGAAGGTCGTACTGACGCCGGCGGTTGCGGGGAACAGCCCCGCATTGAGCTGATCGATCTCCGATTGCGTGTTGGCGTTGACGAGATCGATCCCATTCACTCGCAGCAGACGCGTTCCGCGCACGAGGTTAGCCTGCCCGCCCGTGATGGCGGCGGCCGGCGATTGTGGTTCGGTATATCCGACGCGATAGTCGCGCGGTGGCCTGGTCGAGAGCGCGATGAGATCCGCGCCGAAAGTGGCGCGCGGCGCCGAGTTCTGTCGCTGCTGGTAGGCGACGGTCGACTCGCTGAAATGAAAATCGTCTTTTTCCTTACCCGACGGCGTGACCGCATTGGTTTTGAGCACGGCGAAGTAAGCCGT